>JBQGBZ010000189.1:0-1255 GCA_052038215.1 Nitrososphaera sp. | reverse complement strand
AAGTCAAATCCTTAATGTCGATATTTAACACATCGATGTCTTTTCGTATTCTGTACAATACCCCCATCCTAACCTGTATCCTCTTCCTGTACATTGTAGCGTACATTGAAAAAGGTTGGACACCAAGGTAAAATCAAGATGCCCGCATGCTCATTCCCCTAAAAAATAACGCTCATCGCCGAGCCGCTCCATGCAGTGGTAGCGGTAATTTTTGTCATTGATTGTTAATGACAAATTAGCATAAAAAAGAAAGGAGGTATTATTGGTTTTAGAGTGAGTGATAAGCACGAGTTATGCACTTGATCCATGGCTGACAATAGGTCTTGATCACTGCTGCCTCCATCCTCTACATCATCATTATCGAAGCCTGCGATTTAAAACACAGACTTCTAAACAAGCCCTCTACCATAGTCATATGTTTAGCAAAATCAAAATTGTGTATGTGGTTGTTGCAACGATGTTGGTGACTATAGCTCCAGCGTATGCACAACAACAACCTCAGATAATCCCATACCCCAGGGAGCCTCAAGGTGCGATTGAAGAGGACCTACAAGGTTAAATTGAAGGTATAATAACAGACTGCAATCAAAATGGGGTGCCCCAGTGCGTCCGTGTTGATTATGGAAGTCCAAGTGTCCTCGTTCTTAGTGGTCCATACTACCTGCCAACAGGGGCACAATATTATCCAAATCCATTTCTATGGGCGGCTGCAACGATGGCCGTAGGAATCGGAGACTATAACATAGCATCCGCTGATATAGTGCCAGACAGCACTGGAGGAATATCAATCATCACTACATACGTGGTGCTGACTTCACCAACTCTATAGCCTGTAAGCAAATATCGATGCTTATTCCCACTCATTCTTCCCTCTTCTTCTTAATCATCATGTAGGTCACGTCGTTACATATTGTGCGTCGCGGAAAATGCAAAAAATTGGTAGCTATTTCGGTGTGATTAAAACCCTGATTCCACAGTTCCCAGACGCGGGTCCTGCGTTCTTCTAATTCTTGACGCTTTGTAATACGGGCCATCGTTACGCTTGCTATGGAAATATAGACACGCTCATTTAAGAACTCTGGCAAAAGCTAAGAAGGCTTGAGCTCTTGGTTAATAGTTGGGGGCGAAGAAGAAAAAAGAGAAGAAAGGGAATAAGAAAGAGGCAATAGCAAGAGGTGTGGAAATGGGCGTCGATTCTTGGGTGGTGTGATTAACCTTTTGTTTATTTCTCTGATTCTTTGACAGTTAACGCTGC
>JBQGBZ010000188.1:0-3500 GCA_052038215.1 Nitrososphaera sp. | reverse complement strand
TGTTTCTACAGGTTTGAGTATTGCGTTGTTGTAGTAATATCGCCAATTATGCTTTTACCTCTAATTTGCTATGCTATTGCGTTAGATCTATAATGCTTCTTCGGATGATCAGCTTAGCTTCCGGTGAAAAGTCATATTGCTCCAAAATTACATTTGGATCTTTGATCAGTTCGTTTCTGAATTCTGGCTCGCTAGCTGCCTTAAGGAGCACCTCGCTTATAATCTCAGCTTCCTTTTGCTGTTGAGACTCCAAGGGTATCAGCACGAAACCGAACGCTTGTATATAATCTTAGTGTATGATTCCTATATAACTTACGAAACGTAAATACAACAATCGTGATTTCCCATAAGTCAGAGAGTAGGGTAAAATGTCGTCTGCAAACTAGAACAATTTGTTTGCAAATAATGTACGATCGGTTACAGGTTGCACATCGCAGTTCTTTGCTTGACAAGTCTACTTTTTATAGATAGCGATCTTGACATCATAAGAAAATGTTATTTCCAACGGATGGATCATTATGTTACTTTGATACACAGCACAGCACAAGCCTCATGGTAGTTAAGGCAGCAAGATAAATCCAGAGGTGTTGAACAGTAGTTTTTCAGAGGCTACCTAATGATTATTTGCATGTGTTCCGACAACAAAGCATATCGCTTGCAAATCTAGCGCATTTTGTAGACAGTAGACAGCGGGGGCAAAGAAGAAGAGGAAGAGGAAAAAAGAGATAGGATAAGGTCCTATCCGGTTACATACGCCCTTTCACCATGCTGTACAAGGTCTAGACCAATCTCTTCTTCCTTCGGAGTGACCCTTATGCCACCTGGCCAAACTACATCCATTACCTTGATAATGACTGCAGTGATGCCCATGGCCCATGCAAGTGCAGCAAATGCACCTACTGCATTTTCATATAGCTGTGCAGGATTGCCAAATGCAAGTCCATTGTCTCCCCACGAGGTAAACCGCGCTTCTGCAAAGATACCGGTCAGTAATGCGCCTGCAAGACCACCGACGCCATGCACAGCCCATGTATCAAGTGCGTCGTCCCACGTCCTCCTATTCTTGAATGTAAGTGCTGCATAGCAGACAATAGATGCCAAGATGCCTATGACTATTGATGACATTGGAGACACAAAGCCAGATGCAGGTGTGATGGCTACAAGCCCAGCTACTGCACCAGTAGCTGCACCAACTGTCGAAGGCCTTCCAGTATGTGCCCACGATATCAGAGCCCAGGTTACTGCGGCCATGCCTGTAGCAATTTGTGTTGCAACAAACGCACTACTGGCATTGGTCGCAGCTGCACCAGCTGAACCTGCGTTGAAACCAAACCAACCAGTCCACAGAAGAGCTGCACCTAATACAACAAGTGATATGTTGTGTGGCTCCATCGGGATCTTGCCATATCCCAGCCTGCGTCCAAGCATGAGAGCGATTACAAGACCAGCCCAACCAGAGGTAATATGTATGACCGTTCCGCCTGCAAAGTCAAGTGATCCTAGACAACCAGTCCATCCAAATCCACAATAGTCAGGGTTCATTCCATAGTTGTCAGGTGCGGCAATCTGCCATGTCCAATGGGCAGCAAAGTCATAGACGAAGGTTGCCCAGATAACTATGAATATGATAAACGCGCTGAACTTCATCCTCTCTGCTACGGATGCTACGACTAGAGCGGGTGTAATAATAGCAAACATCATTTGAAATGCCATGAATGTTGTATGCGGTATTGTGATAGCATACTGGTTTGAAGGTACATCATGTTGCACATACTGCAGTCCAGCCCAATCAAAAGTTCCTATGAATCCGTATCCTCCAGCATCAGGTCCAAAGGCGAGACTGTAACCCCACAGCGCAAATTGCACTGCAATAACGCCGGTGGTTATGAATACCATCATAAGTGTATTAACAGCGTTCTTTTGTCTCGATAAGCCACCGTAGAACATCGCCAGCCCTGCAGGTGTCATCATGAGCACCAGTGCAGAGGCTGTCAGCATCCATGCATGGTCACCAGTATCAATCTCACAGGGAACAAGCTCTGCTTGTCCAGTTTCGTTGTTTGTCTGTGTCACATAGCTTCCATCCTCATTTGTCTCAAAGCAGGAATAAACTACTCCAGGGTCGTCAGCTGTATAGGCAAGTGCAGTTTCAGAAAAATTAACGGCAGCCAGCGCCGCTATTATAGCAGCTAGGCCCAGAAAAGTGATTTTTCTATCAAGAATACTACTCTTCGTTTTACCGTCTAACATATAAATGAAGGCTGGAAAGTTTGAATAAAAGCATATATCTTAATTTTTATTAACTCAGATATATTTTGGATCATTACAAAAGTGAAAATAATAACGTAAAAGGAGAATTTTATGATAAGGTGCTATTATCAGAACTGTAATCCAAACTACTATGATTGACATAAATATGTGCCAGCCACTTGAGAACACAATTGGCCGCCGATATCAAGTCCTTAATTGAAGATTGGAGAATCAGCGTCGTCACTCACATTACATCCTCTGATGACACTGATAGGCTGGCGGAGTATGCTCTACATCTTGCAAGGATACTTGCTTACCCTACTCTAGATGTTTCGGGGCTCTTGTCCTCGATAGAGACAATGGGACAAGAGGTGGCCCGAATGCTTAAAAAAGGCGGCAATATGCCTCCTCGACCAACCCAAATAATAGAAAAGATAAACGACTTTCTCTTTAACGTGCAAAAATTCAAACCAAATACTGATGACTATTATAATCCACTTAACAGCTATCTCAACATAGTAATCGAACGTAAAAGAGGGATCCCTATTACGCTTTGCATACTTTACATGAGAGTGGCACAATCGGTGAACTTCAAGGTATATCCTGTGAATTTTCCTGGCCACTTTTTGATCAAGCATATTCTCGAGGATAACAGCGGCGAGATCATTGTCGATCCATTTAATGGAGGCAGAATAATGGACGACTATTCACTCAAAGCATTGATTGAACAAGCATATCCACAACAGAACATTCCCCTTACACATGCACTTGTAGAGAAAGCAACAGCAGCCCAGGTTATGATAAGGACGCTGAACAATCTGAAAGGAAGCTATTACGAGGCACAGGACATTGACAGATACAATATTGCAAATGAAATGGTACTTGCAATTGATCCGTATCACCCTGATGCGGTAAGAGACAAGGGTATCGTACTTCTTAAAAATGGGGATCCTTCAGAAGCATTAAAAGTTCTGAACTCTTATCTGGAAATTAACCCAGAAGCAGAGGACGCTGACGACGTACTTGATATAATCCACCAGATCAGATCTGGAAATAGATAGATTTGCCGACGATTGCAAAATACTTATAGTATCATATGACACGGCTGTTGTCATTTATCATACGAACTAATAGAAGATAGAGTAGTAGACTAAAAGGAAAAAGAGAAAAAAATAATGCCGAATCTACGACGTCGTTGATATACTATTTGTGCTTGACCCTTTGCCTTGATCCAGTCAGAGTTTTAATTT
>JBQGBZ010000187.1:0-1520 GCA_052038215.1 Nitrososphaera sp. | reverse complement strand
ATCTATTCTAAGAATCATAGATGCTACTTCTGTAGCAGACTTGACAATCTGCTCTTTGACGCTAAGCGGCTCAACAATATCTAATTTAGATACATCTGCGACTTTGGCACTCTTTACATCTACTCCTGTCCATTTTGATCCTTTGCCCTGTCTTGCCCTTAACTCTGTGATTGTATCAATCGGATCCATTCCAGCATTTTCTGCTAACGTAAGTGGAATTATTTCCATTGATTCAGCAAACTTCTCAGCTGCTAATTGCTCTCTGCCTGATAGCGTATTGGCCCAATCTCTTACTTTTCCCGCGATATATGATTCTGGAGCGCCACCACCTGCTACAATTGCTGGCTTTTCAATAACATCTTTGGTAACCATCAATGCATCGTGGACAGATCGTTCAGCTTCGTCGATTACTCGTTGAGATCCTCCTCTTATGAGTACAGTAACAGCCTTAGGATGCTTGCATCCTTCAATAAATACCCATTTGTCCGTCTCGACTTTGCGTTCTTCGACTAGATCAGCAGATCCCAAGTCTTTGTCCGAAAGGTCGTCTAAATTGTTTACTATCCTTGCTCCTGTTGCTCGGGCTAGTTTGGTCATATCGCTTTCTTTAACTCGACGAACCGTAAGGATACTTGTTTTGGCAAGATAGTGCTGTGCGATATCGTCAATTCCTTTCTGGCATATGACAACGTTTGCACCAGTAGCGACGATTTTGTCTACCATGTTCTTGAGCATCCTATTTTCTTCTTCTAAAAACATGTTCATCTGATCAGGCGAGTTAATATTTATCTTGGCATCAAATTCTGTCTTTTCAATTTCTAGAGCCGAATTAACGAGCGCTATTTTTGCCTTCTCAACCCTTTTTGGCATTCCACCGTGTACTACTTCCTTGTCGAGAACAATGCCCTTGATGAGCTTTGTGTCGGCGAGTGAACCCCCTGCCTTCTTCTCTACTTTGATATCGTCAAGATCTACCCTCGAACCTTTTCCATCTGCAATCTGTTCTGAAACTTGAAGAATGGCATTTACTACTATCTGTGATACTTGATCGGACTCTTTTGAGATGAGTTTTGTTTGCATAGCTGTTTTTGCAACCCTAATCAATTGTTCCTTATCATTAGGGTTAATCTTTTGAGCAATATTGTTGAGAATTTCAATAGCCTTTGTTGCGCTCTTTCTATATCCATCTACAATAATCGTTGGATGCACATCTTTTGTTATCAAGTCCTCTGCCTTCTCGATGAGTGCTCCGGCC
This sequence comes from Nitrososphaera sp., assembly GCA_052038215.1. Taxonomy (GTDB): domain Archaea; phylum Thermoproteota; class Nitrososphaeria; order Nitrososphaerales; family Nitrososphaeraceae; genus Nitrososphaera. Next base: position 265 of record JBQGBZ010000187.1, on the reverse strand, counting down.
AAAACTACTACAGATGTAGTTCCGTCTCCTACTTCGTTGTCCGTTGCCTTGCTTATTTCAACCATCATTTTAGCTGCTGGATGTTGGACATCGATCTCTTTGAGGATTGTAGCACCATCATTTGTGATTGTAACATCACCAAGACTGTCTACGAGCATTTTGTCCATGCCCCTGGGTCCTAAGCTTGTTCGAACTATTTCGGATATCAGTTTCGCGGCTGTAATGTTATTCTTTTGGGCATCTCTGCCTTTTGTCTGACTTGCGC
>JBQGBZ010000186.1:0-4006 GCA_052038215.1 Nitrososphaera sp. | reverse complement strand
GCAGAAAGCCCAGCAATTCCCAATCCCATCATCATTAGACCTATCTGAGATCCAGTAGAATAAGCCAGGACCTTTTTTATTTCCGGATTGACCAATGCCTGAGTTGCTAGTAAGAATGCAGTTATTGCTCCTACCCATGCAACGACCTCAAAAAATTGAGATGAATTTAAGGCCGACACTGCAAAGAAAAGAGGTCCAATCCTTGCGACTAGGAAAACTCCCGCTTTTACCATTGTCGCGGCATGAATAAGTGCAGAAACAGGGGTTGGACCAGTCATTGCCTCAAGTAGCCATTCATTAAGTGGAAACTGAGCAGACTTCCCAATTGCCCCACCGAAAATTAGTACCGCTGCAGGAACAAGCAGGTTATTACTTGCCATCTGTGATGCCCAGCTTTGATCCTGTACAAGCTCAGTAAAGCCAAATGTACCCGCATATCCAAAGATCAAGAACATACCCGTTAGCATCATGATGTCTCCTGCTTTTGTCATAAGGAATGCTTTTAGTCCTGCATGCGAAGGTGATGCCCACATCTGTATTCCTCCGGCGTAATGTCCTGGTGTTCCTACAAAGTCCCTTTTTCTATCATGATACCAAAAGCTAATGAGTGCAAAGGAGGCAAGTCCAACACCTTCCCATCCAAAGAATAACATTAGTAGATTATCTGAAAAAACTATCAATTGCATAGAACCGATAAAGAAAAGCATAAAGAACCAATATCTTGTGAGATTTTTGTCTCCATGCATATATCCTACTGAATATATGAAAATAAGAAGCGAGATCCACGCAACAATATTCGCCATAAAAATGGACAGCGAATCCACCAATACTCCTGCCTGAATGTTTAGGACAGGTATCCAGTTTATCTGACTATGAATTTGCCCTCCTTCTATTCCCAGTGGTAACAATGTTGCAGCGGATATGGCACTAGCAAGAGCAAACCCGACTGCCGCGTAATTGCGCACACGACTGCCAACCTTTGCGATGGCGGGAATCAATGCAGCTCCAATGAATGGTAGAACCCAGACCATCCAAGCATTGATTCCCATTCCTTCAAACCCAATGATTCCTTGAAGCTCAGTCAATTTATCTGCCCTCTATTTTGTAATTTGCCAACAGTTTTCCAACTCCAATTGCACCGAGCCAAAATAGTTAGGATATAACTATCTCGATTAACACCAATATTGATATTCATAATCAGGAACCTCCTCCAACCATCACAGGTACTAGATTGTAATGTTCATTCTGAAGTTGTAGACGAACAGGATTTGCGCTACTAAATTTAACTACAGTACTATCATTAGAAAACATCTCGTGTATATAATCAGTAACTGGATTCAGCAGCGGATTTGGGTAGACTCCCAAGAATAGTGTAATTGCAGCAAGCGCTGCCATTGTGACAGTAATGTATCTATTCGAATCTTTGATTTTTGAGTATTGTTCTGGAATTTTTCCAAAAAATATTCGCTTGTACATCCACAGGATATATGCAGCAGTTAACACGGTAGCAAGTATTCCGAGTCCAAATGCTACTATTCTGAGAGTGTCTGAGTTTGCGATACCTGATTGCAAGACTCCGTTAAACAATATCCATTCTGCCATAAAACCACTAGTAGGGGGGATTCCCATAATTGTGAGTGCGCCAATCATAGCAATTACAGCTGTATATGGCATCCGGCCTGCAAGACCGCCGAGTTTTGACATGCTTCTTGTTCCTGTTTGGAGTATAATTGATCCAGCCATCATGAAGAGTATCGCTTTTCCCAGTCCATGACTCACGTACATTAGAGTGGCCCCTGTAATTCCAAGAGTGCTCTCTGAGCCTAGTCCAAAGAGAATGTAACCCATTTGGCTTATACTTGAATATGCCAGCACTCTTTTGATATCATCTTGCATCATGGCCATGGCACCGCCGTAGATCATCGTAGCCAAACCCCAGAGGTTGATGTAAATACTGTATTGTGAATAATTCCCAACAAGTAATTCTAGCCAGAGTCTTAGTAATGCGTAAGCCCCAATCCCGATCATTGCAGGGGACAATAAAGCGGAAATTGGAGTGGGAGCCTCCGAGTGAGCGTACGGGAGCCATATGTGCAGGAGAAATGCTGCCAATTTTACACCAAGGCCTATAACCAAAGCAAAGACAATCAATACAAGCCATTGATCGGGAATCTTGCCAACATTCTCCATTACAGTATCATAATCAAAACCTCCGGCAAAAAATCCCATAGCAAGTAGGCCTAAGAGCAAAACTACTGCACCGGCATGAGTCCAGAAGAAGAACATTAAAGCAATTCTTTTTCTCTCACCATATCCATAGAATGCTACAAGAAAGAATGACGGAACAAGCATTAGTTCAAAAAACACATAAAATTCTATCAAATTAGTTGCTAGTACCGTTCCTAGCATACCCATTGAGAAAGTCAAGTAGAGCGCAAAATAAAGCCCCATATGATGGTTGATATATAGTTCCTCATTTGATTCCGATATAGTAAGAGACTCAATTTCATTTCCTCCAGCACCTGATGTGTGCACATTAGAACCAGAATTGCCTTCTCTATTATTGAAATTCTCTTTGAAGGACTCTTTAATCTTATGCACCATATATGGTTTTGAATAAAGAGTTAGAACAGTACATAGGATATTAATTATAATTGCAAATGGTAAGCTTAACCCATCAATTCTTAATCCAAAATTTCCAAATTGACTCCAAGGGTATGATTCTATATAAGCGCTTCTTCCTCCCTGAAGGGTAAACGAAGCCATAAATAATAACAACGTAGAGATAGCAAGTATGCCAAAAGAGAACCATGTTGTTGCATTGCTTCCACTTTTTTTTGATAGTACATAAGCTACAGGAGAACCAAGCAAAGGAAGAAATGTTGCTACTAATAGGTAATAGGACTCTGTCATGAAATTTTATCACTTGCTATTATTATCCCTTTAGACTCCTGAATTCTTGTACATCTATTTCTTTGTATAATCTATAAGCAATGATTATGATTCCTAGTGCTACGGCCACTTCTGCTGCTGCAATTGCAATAGAGAATAATGCAAAAACTTGCCCTTCCACATTGTGAACATGTCTTGAGAAGGCGATAAGATTTAGGTTGGCGGCATTTGCAATAATTTCAATCGAAAATATCATGCGTATTGCGTTTCGCTTGACCACGAGACCATATATACCAATCGAAAACAGTACTACTGAGACTAATACAAAGTCAATTAGTTGATTCATTTTCTTTTAACAAGCCCTCCCTTCTTGCTAGTGCCAAAGCACCAATAACAGCACCTGCCAATGTTAGTCCCAGTACTACAAGGACAGGAGAATAATACGTAAGCATGGATTTTCCAATTTCTTTAATATCAATTGGAGGCGAATCCGGATTACCAAACATAGGATTGTTTATTCCAGATGCGAGGAAAATAGCACCAATTCCACCCATAGTCAAGAGCATCAATATAATACCTCCTGCTTTTCTACCTTTGTCGTCTTTTGCTGAAAATAAGTCCTGAGTTCTAACGAGCATGACTGTAAATATGACTAGTACGGCAACAGCGCCAACGTATACAGTAATTTGGAACATTGCTACAAATGGAGAATCTAACAATAGAAAAAATCCAGCTATCCCCAACATTGAAATTGCAAGTGCAATAGCACCGTAGATTAGTTCTTTGCTCTCTAGTGCGAGAATAGAAGTTCCTATTGTGAGAATCGCTAATCCGACGAAATATGCATCAACCATGATCAGCACCCCTCTTTCCGATCTTCAGTTCTACATCACCATCATATTTTGGCTTGATTGCAAGCTGTGATGGAGTATATATTAGGTGCTCCTTTGTAAATGACGATAATTCATAGTCATTTGTCATGTACAGTGCATAAAATGGACATGCATCAACACAAAGACCACAAAATACACATTTTCCATAATCAATTTGTGGCATTATAGATTTCTTGTTATGCTTCCATTGTTCATCGACCTTTACCATCCCAATTGCTTCA
>JBQGBZ010000185.1:0-1822 GCA_052038215.1 Nitrososphaera sp. | reverse complement strand
CGCCGTTTCCAGTATCTATGACCACTGTGAAATTTCGTTGCCTTATTTTATCGGCGTCTATCAAAGCAAGCACAGCCTCAATGTATCTGCTGATAATATTGTAATCTACAAAATCATGACCAGTTCCAGCTATCTGGACAAATCTCTTTGAGTAATAAATATCCTCAACCTTCAGCTCGTCCTCTCGAGGGATCTCTACACCATCTGACGCAGTAGGTTTGATTCCGTTATACTCTGGTGGGTTATGTGATGCAGTTATCATGACTCCTCCATTGTATCCTAGGCACTTTGCGGCATACTGCAAACAAGGAGTCGGTATAAGCCCTGCGTTTACAGTGTCAAGCCCTGCGGAGTTAAGAGTGGACCTGACAAGCCTTGATAGTACAGCATTTGATTTACGTCCATCATAGCCTACCACTATTGGTCCTTTGCCAAAGTATGTGCCAAGCGCATAGCAGAGATCAATCACAAGATCATGTGTAAGTTCTTGACCGTAAACTCCGCGCACCCCATTTGTACCAAATAGCCGCGGCCTGATACTGTTTGCTTGCATTGTTATGTTATCGGTAACGGTTGCCAAGATATAAATAGATAAATTTGGCTGAGGTTTTTGCACTCTTAGGCGGGCGGGGGTCGCCAAGCCCGGTCAACGGCGCAGGTCTCTTTTCCTTTTGAAAAAAAGAAGGGAGTGCGAAGCTTAGAATGAGCCGGCTGGTTCCTACAACCCTGTTCCTTAGGGATTCGTGGGTTCAAATCCCACCCCCCGCACTTTTTAGTTTCACAACAGCAACATGAACATCAGGTATGTCAAGCTATTTGCAAACTGGATCGTTGATCTGGCAAGAAGTGGACTACAAAAACCTCAGAGGGTATATACCTATTTACTTCATTTATGTATTAATTTTGTGTCACCCAAAAGCATAGTTAATGACATAATCAGAATCGAAGATGGACAACAGAGCAATTGTCATAAAAACAATTAAAGCATACTGCAGAAGTAATATGAAAAGTCTCATAGTTGCTCAAATCTGTGAAGCTGACAAAATCATCGGCTATTTACATTCTTCTAATATTTGCACCAATAGCCGCTGCATTAGAGTTCGTTCATGCTGATCATTTGGTCTTATTTGTAGTATCAGCAATAGCGCTTATTCCACTAGCAAAACTTATAGGCGATTCCACAGAACATCTTGCAACTCACTATGGCCCCACAGCAGGGTCACTTCTGAATGTGACCTTTGGTAATGCTGCAGAGATCATTATTGCAGTGGTTGCCATAAGCGCAGGGCTCTTAGACCTAGTCAAGGCATCCATTACAGGTGCAATAATTGGTAATATACTTCTCATCTTGGGGTTAAGTGTTATTGTAGGTGGCTTTAGATTCAAAGAGCAAACCTTTAGCAAGGAAAATGTTGGCATCCAGGCATCAATGCTTTTCTTGGCAATAATTGGCCTTGCAGTACCGACCATTTTGGCAAGCACCATGCCTTCACCTTCAGAAAACCAAGAGCAGGTGCAGCTGCTGAGCGATGCATTGGCATTCATCTTGCTGATCGTCTACATCCTCGGGATAGTATTTACATTCATTACCCACAAACATTTATTCACACCGCCACCTGAAAGTACTGAGGAGATACAGGAAAGCCACGGCCACAGCACACACTGGAGCAAGAAAAAGTCGTTTCTATTCCTTGCAGCAAGCATGGCTGGTGTCATAGTAGTAAGCGAAATATTGGTTGCTTCAGTCGAGACAACAGGGGAAGAACTTGGCTTTGGCGAATTGTTTGTTGGTGCGATAATTGTAGGTATTGTTGGTAATGCA
>JBQGBZ010000184.1:0-12338 GCA_052038215.1 Nitrososphaera sp. | reverse complement strand
AGAAGATCCAGGTCTCCACGCAGATACTTTAGAACAAGATTCAAAAGCATTGGATCATAACGAAAAGAGACAAGGAAAGGGTCCAGATCGAACAACAACAATGTAGTATCATTGACACAACTCTCTGTATCTTCGAAAATGGTAAGGATAAAGATGCGGGTTCCTACAGCTCTGTGTTTTAACTTTTGCTGCTCCTTTCATTTGTAAGTTGTATTTGCATAACTAGAGGTGATCTTTTTCTTTCTTTAGAATCGATCTGATTTCTGCAGATAATTTTTTTCCTTGAATTCATTGGCGATCGCGCTTCGCCCTTCATAATGCGTTACTTCACCTTCTTCCGCAAGGTATAAGAGAACTCTTATGCATCCAATGTATCAGGAACTTCTACCAGAAACATTGGTATTATTTGTGATGCCTTTTGCGACGCTTCTTTAGCACGTTATCATAGGATGTCCTGGCCTTATCTCTCTAATTCCGAAGTCTTCTGTAATAATTTTTCAATCTTTTTCCGAAGGTCCGCAGCGTCACTATATTCATTCCTTCTTGTAGCTTCCCTTTATTCCTCATTTGTCCAGCAAACTTTTGAAAAAAGCTCCTCTACGGCCTTCTGCGCCGCAATTCATAATCCCCCGGCTTCACCTATTGGTTTTCTAAAAAAATTGAAATTTAAATTCTAGGTACTGTCGTCATTTCAGTAAAAAATGCCAAACCAACAATCAAACTATAACTTGTCCCTATCATCTTCCACCATTTCCGCCATCGTTCTGGCGTCATCACTAGGTGGCAGTGGTTGGTTGACGGATTCGGCATCAACAATGTTAGTGTTTTTTCTCTCTTCAATTCTCTCTTCCAGAGTTTCAGAAGACTGCGAAGGCTCCAAGCGCTTTAGCCGTTTGGCCATACTCAAACTTGCATCAATCACATTAACTTCTTCTTCGAGGATCTTTTTGAATCCAACAAGCATTTTATGCTGCTCATCATATGAAGGATGGAGCGTTATTTTATCCATAGTATCTTCAAAGATGTTGATTATGCTTTCTATGTAGCTTCCAAGCATCTGGATGTCTGCGGCATCTTTTGCTTTAATTTCATCATCTTTGGCGGCCTCCTTTAGCTGAGTTGTACTCTGCTCAGCGACGACTTTGCCTTTCCTTCCTATCGAATTAGCCAGTTCTTTAAGTGTCAGTCCAGTTTCTCGAGCTCTTTTAGACAATGATTGTTCATCAGGTTCTATTGAGGATTCTGGAGTTCGTTCCGACATTATTAGTTCAACTTCATTCTATCATTCATGATTAAAAGCAGTTTGGTATGATTGCTAGGCTCTGCTGCCTCTTGCGTACAGTATCTCATGATTTCCAGGGGTCATGTCTTCCCAGACAACATAGATATTATCTCCCGCCATGGCTATAGAAGGACACTCCGATATCTTTGGATTATTGCTCAAATTCATAACTCGTGTTGAATCGTTACCATCCATTTCTATTAAGAGGATCTCTTCGTTACCAGAAACAGAAACCTGTGCTGCAATATATGAAAACTGATCGTCATAAGCATCAACTTCTACATTTAAGGGATTTACAAATGTGCCACTTTCGTCAATAATAACTGGTTCTGAAAAGCTGCTTCCAGCATCTGTGCTCGCTGCAAAGAATAGACCATTTGCACTTACTGTGTGAAGTCCTCCAGCTACCACATAAACAGTCTCATTATAAGCAGCGACTTGCAGCTCACCAAAGTCATTTTCTTGATTGAGTGTCATGATGTCTCCAAAATTGTTTCCACCATCCAAACTCGTTACAAAGAAGAGTCCTTGATTTTCACTGTCACCTATGTCAACTATTGTCTCATCAATCACATTCCAAGCTATGTATACATTACCCTCATATGCTGCTACCTTCGGAAAGGTTTCTTCGTTGGCGTTGTTGCTTATAGCTACTGTATTTCCAAATGTTGCGCCTCCATCAGCGCTTGCCCTAAATAAAATATTTGTATCACCATTCTCTCCTCGGTCTAGCCAGACAACATAGACGTCATCTCCAAAAACAGCTATTTCTTGGTTAAATGAGTCTGATGTATTGTTGCTAACGTTGCTGATACTCTCAAAACTAATTCCTTTGTCTAGGCTCCTTGTGAAAAGAACCTCTCTATTACCAGAAGAGTCATCAGCCCAAATCGCGTAAACATTATCGCCATAAGTTGCGATTTGTGGATGCTCTGAAAAGCCTGGATTATTGCTAAGATTCACGGTTGTTCCAAACGTAGTCCCGTTATCATTGCTAGTTTTAATAAAAATATCATAGTTAGTGTATCCTGGCGGTACAGAATCTTGCCAGAGCATATACACATTGTTATCCCATGCTGCTACCTGTCCATAGACAGAGTCCATTGGATTATTTGTTAGGTTAGTTGCATTTTCAAAAATGAAGGGTACCGAATTGCTATATCTCGTTTCACCGGCAATAGTATATTGCAATCCATCGGACTGACTCGAATAATAGAACATGGAAGGTAAAACAGATGCAACCCCTCCTGCAATTACTGCGGCTATCACAATAGTGAAAGCTTTCACAATACTAATCTCCTACAGCCTATATTTGAACGACGTGCAGGGTAGCTTCAAATAGAAACGGCTATTTTTATGACCTTGTAATAATAAACGGTAAAAAGAATAAATGATCATCTGATTGTATTGTGACTTCAAATTATAAGGAGCTTAGGAAGCCTTGCGGGCGGTTACATCCTTTGTAGATTCAAATGAAAAGAGTATATATAATTCTCTCCTCTTTCTAGTCAAACTTTTTCATAACGTTATAGTAAGGTGATGCCTTATGTCTGTCGACGCATTTTCCACATATCGACCTATCTCCGTATTTCTTGTGACATTGGCAGTCGCAGATGGTCTTTATAGATGCCAAACAATAAAAAAGTTGCAAAGTAATTATTTAAACCTACATAGACCGCCGTAAGTTCTAATGGCGCGCTACTTGAGAATAAGTGATTATTAGCTAGCTGAGAAGTGGTCGCGACTTGTTTCCTATTAATAAAAGCGAGCTAATTCATCTGTATGATTTTAGGTATTTGCAAGAGTATCTTTAGCCTCTTAGGGCTTGAAACACTTCTTGACTGTGTCCTGAGGGCCTAACTTTCTTGAATATTTTGAGTATTCTGCCTTCCTTGTCGATAATAAAGGTCGACCTATTGATTCCCATGTATTCTCTTCCCATGAATTTCTTAAGTCCATAAACTCCATAGCTCTTTGACACTTCTTTGTCCGTATCAGCAACAAGAGGATATGGAATGCCCATTTTTTGGCGAAATTTTTCATGCGAGTCCTCGTCGTCGGGAGATACACCAACGATCTCAATATATGCATCTTTGAATTTTTCATAATCCCGGCTAAACTCAGCTGCTTGGGTAGTACAACCAGGCGTGAAATCTTCCGGGTAGAAATAGACCACTACATCTTTTTTTCCTTTGAGGTCGGACAACCTGGTTATGTTACCATGACCGTCCCTCATTGCAAAGTTGGGGGCAAGGGCTCCTTCATGTAGCCCAATTGGATTTTCTTGCATCTTAGATAAGTTAGAAAAGAAGAAATAAAAAAGTTAATAGTAAATCATACTGTGCAAACAGCCGAGTGCCTCATTTTCTTCTAATGCCACTTTGGTGCTTGGAGTTTATGAAATTAGCTGACTGCAAAAAGAAGGTAGATGGCAATATTATTATCACGCCCTCTAGCCAAAGGCAAAGGTATAGAATACAACGTTATCCGAGCGTGGAATAATTTCTATTTCGCTAGTCTTTGGGTTATCTGTCTTGACAAGATTGTGCATGAAAGGCCATTCTATAGCGGCGAAGCTTATGCCATCTTCTATTTTGCCGTCTTTTCCTAATTGGTCTTTTGTTAGGTAGTTACCATCCAGCTTAATTTCCACCTTGCCGTGTTTGCCATCAGAGGTCCCCATTATGCCATGCACCCTCCTGGCCGCATTGTATTTCATCATTAAAGCTGCATTCTGATCCTTTCCACCAGGACTAAACTGTACTCCCTCCCGCTGCCATATCCATCTTCCCCGCAGATATACGACATTAGGATCATGCGATCCAGGATCGACCATGACGTTCATAGCGTCTGGTTTTACTGTCTGATTATTGCCAAAGCGCCTGAGGCGTGAATAGCCTACGCATACTTCGGGAGCAATTCCGTAAAAATGCATCCCATATGTATCATAGATCTCATCCTTTGGATCCTCCTCATCTTTTCCCTCAACCGGCTTCTTTCCAGCCTCCTCTAGCAGCTCGACAATTACGTCTTCAAAATCTTCCATGCAACCGTAACCAGCATGTTCGTAACGGATAAGTCCATTGTGATCTATAAGGATATGTTTTGGCCAGTACATATTTCCGAAAGCCTCCCATGTCTTATTGTTAATGTCAAATGCAACTGGTATATCGCTGATGTTGTATCTTAGAAGAGCGCGCCGGATATTGTCATGGTCAGTAGCAAATTGGTATTCAGCTGAATGTGCCTCAACCACCTGCAGTCCATGATTTCCATACTTTTGTTGTAGACGCCTCATGATAGGTATAGTTCGAAGACAAAAGATGCAGGTATATGTCCAACAGTCAATGAGCACTGCCTTACCCTTCAAACCTCTTATCGAAAGTGGTTGTGAGTTAGCCCAATCTGATATTTCTTTGAATTCAGGGGCGGGAATTGCAGGGATAAATTCCATTTCTAGATCCTGCAGCGATTATACAGGATATAACTGTAGATCGCATAAACTCTTAATTTACCCCATTGTGTGGTCTATCTGGTTTTCGCCGAGTAGGATGCGAAGAAATTTCAAATATCATAAATTTCATGAAACTTGAAGCATACATGTAGATTCAAATAGAAGCGGAATACTAACCAGGCGTCAATTCGAAGGATTTTGGATAATTCTTTTGAAAGTTGTATTTGTGACAGCAATTTTGTGACAGTTATTTGGAAAAAAGAACTTCCCAAAGAAATAGAGAGATACAGATATACCCCTATTATGTCTCAAACTGAAAACGATGCAATATGGTGCAAATATAGGCGACAGTCTGAGAGTACTGGTTTCATCTTCTAAGGGCGCAGCTTACGTCGAAGCACGCTTTCAATCAAGGAATACAAGCGAGGTCAATTTTGTCAACGGAGAACTTGAAAGGATAAGAGTGGTAGAAAATGCTGGCTGCGGAATCAGGGTTCTGGTAGAGGGCTGCTGGGGCTTTACCAGCACTAACGTTATCTCAAATGAAACCTTAAGAGAATCTCTAAGTGAGGCCATATCAGCAGCACGAGCACTTGCACAGACAAAGAAGAACAAAGTCAAAGGACTCGCTGAATCAAAAATGGTTACAGGAACTTTTAGGACAGCTTCCAACAACGAAAGCCTATCAGATATTAGCATAGAGCAGAAAGTTCAGGTTACAAAGGATGCAGAAAAGGAGGCTCGAAGCAATAGAGCAATCAAGACTGCTTCTTGTATTTATCGTGATACGGTTGATCATAAGATCATCGCGAACACTGACGGCGCTGATATTGAGATTTTTGATTCAAAACCTGAGTTCAGCGTAATAGCAATTGCAAGGAGGGGAAGCGAGAGCGCAACAGCCCACGAGGGTATTGGAATCACTGGCGGGTGGAATGACCTTTTCAAAAATAAGAGCCATATAGAATACGCACAGATGGCATCTACAAGAGCTGCCAAGTTGCTCGACGCTAGACATGTAAGCGGCACCAAGACCACAGTAATTCTCGATCCTGCAATGGTAGGTCTTCTCTCCCATGAGGCAATTGGCCACACAGTGGAGGCGGACTTTGTATTATCCGGATCGGTGGTAAAAAACAAGATTAGTAGCAATGTAGCAAGCGAACTTGTCACGTTGGTTGATAGCGGGAGGTCGGAGATAGAGAGTAATGCAGGTGGAACAATAATCGTTGACGAAGAGGGTATAGTTGCTGGACGAACTGTAATAATTGAAAAAGGTATGCTCAAATCATTTCTACATAACCGAGAGTCCGCCATGATTTTTGGTACGGATTCAACTGGAAACGCGAGGGCCTTCAATTACAACGACGAACCTCTCATCAGAATGCGCAACACGTACATTGAACCAGGCGAAGATAAGGTACATGAAATGATAAAGGAAACCAAACATGGATACATTGTCAAGGGTGCAAGGAACGGACAGGCAGATGCAAATGGTGAATTCATGTTTGGCGCAGAAGAAGTGTATTTGATAGAAAATGGAGAGGAGAAAGAGCTCCTTAAGGGTGCTAGTATTTCTGGGAATGCCTTTGAGGTACTTCAGTCGATCGATATGGTAGGAAATGAATTTCATTACGATATCGGCACGGGTTACTGCGGAAAGTATCAACCCGCAAAGGTTGACGGCGGCGGTCCATATATCAGATGCACAGCAGTAATTGGAGGGCTGCAAGGTTGACACTGGATCTTTTGCGATTTGTAATAAAGCAGGCCGAATCCCTTGGAGCAAGTGATGCAGAAGCCTATGCTGCGATCACTAATGAATCAGAGGTCTTCATAGAGAATAATGACGTCAAGCAAGCTAAGTCACAGGGCACCTCTTCTATAGGTATCAGAGTCATGTTTGATAGCTCGACTGGGTTTTATTCTACAAACGATCTAGCCAAAACCAGAATTAGAGAGGCGGTAGCGATGGCGATAAAGGTCGCACGCGCGAGTCCGAAGGACAGACACAATGTTTTTCCGGCTAAGACAAGGTCAAAGTCAAAAACGCTCCGCGGCATATTCGATAGAAATGCGGAATCATTTAGGACATTAGACGCAGCGAAGATGGCATCAGATATGCTCAAATCTGCCAAGTCTTATGATAGTAGAGTAAGTGTTGACAGCGGTAACTTTAGTGCCCAAGTTGTGACACATTCACTTGCAAACTCTAATGGCATAGAGCAAAAAGAGAAGGCAAGCGTGTTTTCTTGGTCGATAATGGGCATGGCGATAGAAAATGCCGAAATCTCAAGTTTTGACTACCAGGTAGGCAGCTCGCATCGTGTCAAAGACATTAATGTGTACGATACTGCGAGCGACTTTGCAGAGACAGTAGTAAATTCGCTTGGCACACGCAAGATAAAAGAAAACTTCAAGGGAGAAATGTTGCTAACTCCTATGGCTTCAAATGAAATGATACAGGAAGTAATTGCTCATTCCATCAATTCGGATGCTGTGCAGAAAAAATCCAGCCGCTTTGCAGGCAAGCTAGACAAACAGGTGGCATCCGATCTACTGACTGTAGAAGATGATGCAACTAACGTTGAGGGAATTAATGCGTCTAGCTTTGATAGGGAAGGTGTTCCCCATCGACGAAATCTTGTAATAGAAAGTGGGATTCTAAAAAAGTTTCTTTATAATACATATACAGCAAATAAAGATGGTGTAAGGACCACTGGAAACGCAGGGGGATCAACAAGCTCTCCTCCAATGGTCTCAACAACTAATTTCGTAGTAAAACCTATGAACTCCACCGTCGATACACTAGTCTCTGAAATAGATAAGGGCATAATCATAAGCAGGTTTTCTGGTAATGTAAATCCCGTCAATGGGGATTTTTCAGGTGTCGTCAAAGGAGGCCAGCTGGTCATGGATGGAAGCATTGAGTACCCAGTCAAGGAAGTAATGGTGGCGGGTAATGTATTTGAGGCGATACGCAGACTGAACGGGGTTTCAAGGGAGCGAAAAGTGATTTATGATTCCATACTGCCGTATATGCGATTCGATGGCATCTCCTTTACTACAGGATGAGTAAAAACAATGGAAGAAAAAGAAGAAAGATTTGATATTGTAGTAGTTGGGGGAGGACCTGCAGGCCTTTCAGCTGCATATACAGCAGCAAAGAGTGGAGCAAAAGTAGTTCTATTTGAGAAGGACCAGTCTATTGCACACAGCATAAGGACTAGCGGAGTAACTTGGATTTCTGAAATGGAGAAGCTTGGCATACCCAGCAAGTTTTACAATCCAATCCAGAATTATCGCTTTGTATCACCGTCTAATGATGTCATTATCAGAGGCAGTGTAGCCACATCGTGTGTACTTGATGTTAGAGCTGCATATCAGCATCTTGCTTTTCTTGCAGCCAGGGAGGGAGCCCAGTTGATGATAAAAAGTATTGTTACGGATGTTGTCAAAGAAGGGCATAGAGTGGCAGGTGTTAAGGCAAACACACCAACCGGAAAATTAATTGTGCACTCAAGCTTAGTTATAGATGCAAGCGGCTTTAGCACGTCTGTTGGCCGAAAAGCAGGAGTAGTCGGCCAATGGAAGCGTTATGGAATAGGTGTAGAATATGAATGCTACTGCGACGATATAGACAGCATGACATGGGTCCTTATGGTAGGGCAAAAATATTCAGATGCAGGCTACGCTTGGTTATTTCCTCTCTCCGAAAACAGGGTGAGAGTTGGTGTAGGAATTGGCAGACCAGAATCTAATGCGGAACCGCTTGAGAAGTTGAACAAAATTATTGAAAAAAGGTTCAAGCCGCTTGATGCAATTGGGGATGGAAAGATACAACCATTAGAACTGCACTATGGATTCATACCAAATGAGGGCGTCAGGCAAAATAGCATTGCTGATGGGTTGATAATGGTCGGTGACTCTGCGGGCCAGTCAAATCCACTTGTGCTAGAAGGCATACGCTACGCCATTGAATTTGGGAGGCTTGCTGGGAAGGTTGGAGCCGATTCGCTTTCGCATAATTCGGATAGGGATTATTTGCTAAAATATGAACGAGCATGGAAAGCCAAGGCAGAGTCTAAGATATATTCAGCCCTCAAGGTGCAGATGCGCTGGATTGGGTTAACTGACGAGCAGTGGGATAAAGAGATTGAAATTCTCCGGGATATGACAGTCGACGAATTCTTGGACTTTATTAAGGCAGATTTCAGCAGAGTCAACATGATGAAGCTTGCATTACACCATCCCAAAATGGCAGCACGTCAACTATTCAACATGATTCTAAAGAGCTAATCTGAAGTTATTTGTATCTTAAAGTTACTGTATTTACTAAACGCTGGTACTATTCCTTTTGAATTGTTGCGAGTTTACATGGAATCGTGAATTCATTGTAGATAGATAATATGTCTTATTATGGACTTCATAATTTCGCAAATATTTAGTATAGATAGAATATCGCATGATGAATACTGAATTATTCTCTTCTTAGAGCAACAATGGGGGATAGCCTTGATGCCTTCCATGCGGGATATATGCCTGCAATAACACTGAGACCAACAGAAATACCCCAGACAGTTGCTAGGTCGTTAGGCCGGAAGACCGGTGATACACTTGGTGGACCACTGCTTGCACCGCCCTCGTCTGGTCCTCCCGATGAACTTATTCCTGCAGTCAGTACATAGCCTCCAGCGATACCTGCAAGTAATCCAGAAGTTGCTCCGAGTATGCCTATCATTAGAGCTTCTGCCATGAAAAGGCTGAGTACATTACTATTCTGTGCTCCAATGGCCTTCATCGTGCCTATCTCTTTAGTCCTTTCCATTACTGAGGTATAAAGAGTCGTAATGATTCCCACTGCTCCCACAAGAAGGGCCACGAGTGCAATTCCCAGTATAAAAACAGTGAACCCTCCTGTGAACTCCCTTATCGTCTCAAGTATAGCCTCCGGCGAGGTGACACCTATGTCATTTCCATATAGTTTCCTTATTTCCTCTTCAACAACGTCCACAAACTCCCCAGATTCAGCAGCTACCAAGAAACCGTCATACTTGCCGGATTTTTGCATTAGAGCGTTTCCTGCATCTTCATTGAACACGACCGCATTATCAATTGTTGGATTGCCTGCGGGCTTTATTATACCTCTTACGACAAAACTTCTGGATTCTTCCTGTTGATCGCCATTTTCATCGACGAATGTGTATGTGGCTCTCATCGTTTGACCAATTGTTGCAAACGGTGCATTCTCACCCGGGGGATATGCTATCTGGTCAGCTATGTAAATGGCAGATGGATCATTTGAGCGTATAGCAGAACCTTCTTCAAATTCTAGAGTAGGTGCTATAGTGTAAAGCTTGACTGGATCAATTGAAAAAACAGACGTGGAAAGAGTGTTGCCAGATGATTCTAGCTGTACTGGACCCTGATAAGATGAGATTACGTCGCTTACAAAAGGAAGAGAACGTATCCTGGCCTCAACAGCAGCATTAAGTGTAATTTTGGGAACTGGTGGTGGACCTCCACCTCCAAAAGGACTAGATGAGGACTCATCTTGCTGAGCACTTGTTACAAACAGTATATTTGGTGCAAGTAAACTAAAGGATTCATCAATGAACTTGCCAAAGCCAGCACTAAGTCCGTTAAGCGCAACCATTAGACTGCTTCCCACTACAACCATGAGTATAGTAAGGATTGATCTTACTTTTCTATCCTTCAAAGCGTCAATTGAGAGTAAGAATATCTCCTTGATGTTCAATTCAGATCACAAATTTTTCTCTGTCCTATTTCTATTGGACTTTTAGATCTGCATGTGGTATGCATTTGAAAAAAACTATTTTTACAATCGACACTGGACATACAAAGGAACCTGATCCAATCGCACAAAAATAGTTTTTGATCGATCATCTATTGAAAACCTCCTTTTCGATTGTCCCATCTCTTATATAGATGGCTCTGTCTGTTGCCTCTGCTAATGCGGGATTATGCGTAACCATGATGATAGTTCTCTTGTACTTTTGCGAAAGAACGTGGAGGAAGTTAAAGACCTCCTTCCCTGTCTTTGTGTCCAAATTGCCAGTTGGTTCATCTGCAAGGATTATTGTGGGGTTATTCATTAATGCTCGAGCTATCGCAACCCGCTGCTGCTGACCTCCACTTAAGTTAGATGGTTTGAAATTTGCTTTATCCCCTATCCCCAGCATGTCAAGAAGCTTTTTAGCGCGACGATTACGGATGCTGCTGTTCACGCCTCTAATGATCGCAGGCAGCTCGATATTCCTTTGAACAGTAGTTCTGTTAATTAGGTTGTATGATTGGAATATAAAACCAATCATTCTATTTCGTATTGTAGCTATTTCAGAATTGCTCAAAGAAAAAATGTCGACGCCCCCAATGAACACCCTTCCGGATGTTGGTCTATCTAATGCGCCAATCATATTTAATAGAGTTGATTTGCCGCTCCCAGAAGGACCAACAATCGCTAGAAACTCCCCTTTGTTTACTTTAATAGTGACGTCTCTTAGGGCTGCCACCCTTCCAGCTGCAGAGTCATATATCTTGAATAGTTTGTCAACATGCATCGCTAAATTATCTTCGCTTTTGGGTTCGTGCCTATAGGAAGACTGAATTCTTTTCCTACTGTCAACTTCCTTGCTCATCCGGATACATTCAGATAGTTCTAAATGATATATAGAGTTGATGAAACCGGCATAGTGCATAACCTAGCCATTATAAATGATATAGGCTTTTATTGCCGCATGAATCATATGGTTGATGATTCTTGAAAGAATGGGCTCGTAGGGCGCTGATGACTCCTACCTTACCAACAAGTATTTGCAAATATTATTCTGTGAAACCCCTAGTTTGTATCATACTTTTGCTTTCAGGATTCATACAGTATTCCTTTTACATATCCATTTCACCATTTGATAACAGCGCTTTTGGTCAAGAACAAATTGTTGAAGATGAACGCTCTGATGACAGCAGCAATTACGATGTTGAGACCTTTGATCTTACTTCAACGTTAGCTGACAGCATAACTGAGAACATTTTGTCTCCTGATGAAGAAGAGCAGCCGCCTCCTGATGAAGAAGAGCAGCCGCCTTCCCAGCCAGTGCAGCCGCCTTCCCAGCCAGTGCAGCCCGCCTTTGTTCCGTCCACTCCACCAACACAAGAGGCCGTAGTTGAGGACAATGGATCGGATCAGTCAACTGGTCCAGTCAAGTTCAGATTTGTAGACTCGTTATGGACTGATTATACTGCTCCTGGCGGAGTCGTAGCAAGCACATCCTCTGAGAGTATCACTGCGCAGCCACTGCCCCCTGTAGCACGGCAAGAAGTAGAACCCGGGCAGGGAGAAGCTATCCTCGCGGTCGTCTTGAGAAATCTGGGGTTTGCCGATGCAACAAGCATAAGCGGTTCACTTGACTTACCCTCGGGCTTCAAAGCAATTGTTACTCCGGAAAATGTGGATTCAGATACTGCCTTAGCAAGCTATAATGGAATAGTGAATGCAGGACAAACCTTTACTCTATACTTTCGCGTACTTGTGACACCAGAGACTCAAGTAGGCAAAGAGTATACTGGCGAGCTCAAGATACG
>JBQGBZ010000183.1:0-3209 GCA_052038215.1 Nitrososphaera sp. | reverse complement strand
TTGGACATGCAAAGGCAGCCATAATTGATGAAGAGTATGCCCGAATGTATGATGGTAAGTTGATTCTCCGTTTTGACGATACAAATCCACTCAACGAAAGGATGGAATATTACGACGCCATAGCTGAGGGATTGAAATGGCTTGGAGTCAAGCCGGATATTATTAAGAATACTTCAGATGACATTGAGCTTTTACATAATCATGGAAGAAGACTAATCGAGGTGGATGGTGCATACGTATGCATTTGTAGCCAAGCTACAATACATGACCTCCGGGCAAGAGGGGTACCCTGTGAATGCAGACGCGATCCTGCACTTGCGCTTGATAGGATAGGAAAATTGTTCGATGGTTCCTATGAGCAGAACGAAGCCATTGTGCGGTTCAAAGGCGACATGGCTGACCGAAATACTGCTATGCGTGACCCGACGCTTTTCCGCATAATAGAGCATGATCATCCTAGGCTGGGCGACAGAGTACGGGTTTGGCCGACCTATGACTTTGCTGCACCAATTGAAGATAGTGCGGATGGTGTGACGCATGCTTTGAGGACGAAAGAATATGAGCTTCGCAATGCTCTCTATTTTGCAATACTTGACAGACTGAATTTAAGAAAGCCATACCTTATCGAATTTTCAAGGCTAGAATTTGAAGGAATTCCAGTTTCAAAGCGAAAGATAAAACCCTTGATAGAAAATGACATAATCAAAAGCTGGGATGACCCTAGGCTGCCAACACTTGCGGCGCTTAGGAGAAGGGGCTTTATGCCCGAAGCAATACGGAAATTCGTGCTATCTCTTGGCCTTACGCTTGCAGAAACCAAGCCTCCATTTGAAAGCCTCGAAGCTTTCAACAGGAAAATAATAGATCCAATATCATTGAGGCTATTTTTTGTAAAAAATCCTGTTGAATTGCATGTCAGCGGTGCTCTAGAAATGGAGGTGGTACTTAAGAATCATCCTACTGATGTCAACCTTGGGACGAGGACCGTCAAGGTTGGAGATCGGTTCTATATCTCAGAAGATGACGCAGCAGGCCTAAAGGTTGGGGACGAAATTCGACTTATTGAATTGTATAACGTCAAGGTAACAAGCATAGATAGACAAAATGGTGCCCGCTTGATGATAACCGCTGAGGCTAGTGGTGACGATATCCGACAATCCTTGCCGAAAATACAATGGATTGCAAAGAATGATATAATTGACTACAGGGTCATGATTCCCAAGGAACTCTACATGAGCGAGGATAAATACAACACTAACAGTCTTGAAGTTTCGCAAGGATTTGCAGAATCATTTGTGTCTCGCCTTGAGCCTGACTCACGGGTCCAGTTTGTGAGATTTGGGTTTTGCAGAATCGATGGTAACCAAATCGCAATAATGACGCACAGGTAAATGGACAATGAAGGTAGCAAGAATCAGAGATAGAAATGTAAAGGAAACATATAGTTTGATATCCGATGATGGATTACATATAGTCACAAGGTCGGAAATACAGCAACAGACAGGTATACCTGTTCCTCCAAATATCAAAGACTTTGTGTTCAGAGGATGGCTTGACGAGGTCAAGCAACACAAGGCAAATCTGAAATTTAATCAGGAAGTAAGTGATGTCGAGCTATTGGTGCCTATACCAAACCCTCCCAAGATAATCTGCCTCGCCTTTAATTATTATGATCATGCTCGTGACGCAGGGCTTACTCCCTCGGATGAACCCGTAATATTCTTGAAGCCCCGAACCGCTCTTAACGAGCCATTCAAGGATATCATTTGTCCGTCATTTGTAACTCGCCTCGACTATGAGGCTGAATTAGCCGTTATAATTGGCAAGGAGACTAAAAGGGTGCCAGAAGATAAAGCACTCGATTCTATCTTTGGATATATGATAATGCATGATGTTTCAGCAAGGGATATTCAGTTCAAGGACAAGCAGTTTACTCGAGGCAAGGGAATCGATACTTTTGCTCCGTGCGGACCATGGATAACGACTAAGGATGAGATCTCAGATCCTCAGAACCTTCGCATAACAACCAAGGTTAATGGCGAAACACGGCAAAACTCATCAAGTTCAAATATGGTTATCCCAATTAGGCGGATAATTTCTTCACTTAGCGTGACTATGACACTAGAGCCTGGAGACATCATTTCTACAGGAACACCAGCTGGTGTAGCAATGTCAATGAAAGAGCCAAAATATCTAAAAGATGGGGATGTAGTTGAAATAACCATAGAAAGACTGGGCACTATAAGGAATCGCATACTATACCGCTAACCTTGGTGTAAAAAAAAGTCGTTCTTGTTGTTAAGACTAGGACGGTGGCGGTGGTGGCGGTGGTGGCTTTGTTCTGCCCAGCCTTGTTATTTCGCGCTCCAACAATCTTGCGTAGTGTTCGTACGACTCTGCCAACTTTCCTCTAGTGTTTGCAAGCTGCATCGATAAATTAAGGGCATCGAGGCAAGTTTCAAGCGAGCGCTCAGTTGCGAATTCATTCATTGCCTTGTTAAATTGTACAATAATCTTTCTCTGATCGTCGCTTTGTTCATTTATTGTCTTGGTAAGTTGGTCGATCTCGTTTGAGCCTCCAAAACCTTTACCTTTCAGCCAGTCTACCATATTAATTCAGCAACAGATTAGAGCAATAATCAAATAAAACTTGCCTATTTTTGTTTATTTGAGCAGTTGCCGGCATCCAAGAATTAAAAATGTATTTATTTGTCGCTTTCTGAACTTCAGAAGTATATGGTAGTTGACAACAAAGCCAAGCTATCATACGTCCAAATAAATAAGGAGGATCTTGGTGTCTTCCATATTACTCCGGAAAATGGCCCAATTCCAGACTTTAAGGCGGGTCAGTTTGTTACGCTTGGCTTCCACATCCCAAGCGAAGGCAAAATAGTCCGTAGAGCTTACTCTATTGCATCACCTCCTGAGCAGAAGAAGCGCTTTGAGTTGTACATTCGCTGGGTACGCAAACCGGTTCCTGGCAGGCTCACAACTGAGCTATTCAACAGGAAGGAAGGTGATGAAATACTTTGGGTCAAGCCTACAGGCATTTTCACAATAAATGAAAAGCTTCCTGACGGCAGGCCAGACGATCGGAGAATGGTTTTGATTGGTGGAGGGACAGGTCTTGCCCCCTTTCTTTCATACTCCCTTCACCTCAAAGCAATAGGAAGCAAGCGTGAAATAGTCCTGCTGCATGGAGCAAGTTA
>JBQGBZ010000182.1:0-3028 GCA_052038215.1 Nitrososphaera sp. | reverse complement strand
TATTTCATATGAAGCAAGGTGTTTATTTTTAGCGAGGTCATCTGGACTGGCTTGAAAGACAACTTCACCAACAAGCCTTGGGAGGTCTCTATGCAGGTAATCTTCTCTTTCAATCGTGGCGGTAAGACCAAGACGATAAGGTGCTGCCATTTGCTCCGCTATGGTTCTGTAACCAAGAGCTGCGAGATGATGTACCTCGTCAAATATTACAAGCGAAAATTTATTGCCAAGAAAAGGTGCCCGTATGTAAGCCGAGTCATATGTCGATACGGTAATAGATTGTATGTCATCATTACCTCCGCCAAGGTTTCCTATTCTGATGTTTGGAAAATACTTTGAGAGAGTTGCAGTCCATTGATCCATCAGGTCAAGTGTGGGGACGACAACAAGCGAGGTGGAATTTGCTTTCTCTATGGCTCTGATCCCGATAATAGTTTTGCCAGAACCAGTAGGTAAAACAATACATCCTCTCAAGCCTGCACGTATCCAGTTGTCAACAGCTTTTTGCTGATAATCCCTCAGGGATAGAGGCGATGATGGTGACAGCGATGACGAAAACATCATCGTTTCTTCTGACAAAACATGGTCTGAATATTCTATGCCACTTTGCTTGAGGTATTCTATAATATTGGAATAGTGTAAAGCAAGTGCTCTTAGCACGTTTGTCCTCGGATCTAATATTGCAAATGGAAGATGGGCGAGACCATGGATGATTATGGTGCCTTTGTCATAAGTTAATGTTGCTTTGAGCACTAATAATTTTGTCAAAAAAGCATTAAAAATCTTACTCCAAAGATCAATTCTGAACCTTAGAATAACAAAGAATGGGTCTTATTGTGAGCACAGTATGTTATTCTTACTCTTTGAATAATCGTACCTGCCACAGATATAATGGAGTATGATGGAAGAAGCAGAATATATGTTCCTGTTATATAGGATTCTTTATCTCATCACCATCTAATTTCAGAATTTAAGCAGATTTCTTAGTGAATTACAATAATTTTATTAGTAAGTAAGTAATCACTACTAGGTATGACAGAAGAACCAGAAGAACAACTTAGGACAGGAGATACATGCACAGTAGTGGATGTATGGGAGTTGCTAGGTAGAAGATGGTCACTCCATATTTTGAAAAACCTGAAAACAAAAGAAGTAATTAGGTTTAATGAATTGAAAAGATCATTGCCAGGCATCAGCAGCACGGTACTCTCAGAGAGGCTGCTGGAACTGGAGCGTGAGGGGCTTGTGACAAAAAAGATCTACCCTGAGGTGCCACCAAGGGTCGAATATAGTATCACACCTCAGGCAAGAGAGCTTGGTGTCATAATAAAAGATCTGGCGCGTTGGGCAAACAAGTGGAGGCGGCCAGAATTAAAGCCACTTGCTGCTCAAAATAAAAGCTAAGGCAGCTTTTGGAACCTGCGGCCGTCCTTTGCGCTGACCACCCCTATCTCTACAACAGGTATCTCTCCTAGTGCCTTTTCTATCGCTTTGTTACTCAATGCAGCGGCTTGCTCGATACTCATGTCAGCACTATACTTGCGTTGTACTACATCTAGAGCTATATCAGATGACTTGCCTATTGCAAAGCCAGAACCGCGGAAGAATGTCCCACTTGGATCAACCTGATAGAGTTGGACTCCAGTCTGATCGACGCCCGCTATGATCACGGAGGCAGCCTGTGGCCTAACCGTATACACTGTATAGTTATGCAGAAATGACCCAAGATGCTTTGCAAGTGAGCCGACATCTATTGGACTTTCAAAGTTCAGTCGATGCTTCTGTGCTTCAAGTCTCAGCTCATCTATTAGCTGCAATATATCACCAATATACCCAGAGCCAGTTGCACCAACATGGCCATCAACTACGAATATCTTTTCGGCAGGATCTATTAGCGGTCGGACAGGTTTGATGTGACTTGCTAGGAGCGCAAATGCAGGAGTCTTGATCCCTATTGTGGTTGATCCCCTATTTACTGCTTCAAGGGCGCTGTCGACCAGCACCAAACGCCCTTCTGGCCCATAATAATACGGATACCTGCCTCCAGCGGCAAAGTTTGCTCCGCCTCCTCCTCCTGTTTCAGCCATCCCTACTTTTTCACCTCCACCGTTGCCAATACGTTTGGGATTGCAAGCACCTCTATTCCGTTGCCAGAACCAGGATCCCGCTCCATCGCTGCAGCTACTGCCTTTGTAGCTACAGCCTGAGCCTGTTCATTTGTAATTTCATTGTGATACATACTCTCAAGGACTCCATATGCAATAGGAGAGCCTGAACCTGAGGAGGCAAAATCCTCGCTTGTTATAGCGCCACTCATATCTGCTGCATAGATATGACCACCTTCCTGATCGACACCTGCGACTAACAGTTCCACAAAATAGGGCTGATAGTTCTTTAGGCCCGAATATGCAAGATTAGCAATCAATCTTGCAGATTCTTTGGTAGTGAGAGGAAAGCCTTTCCGCAGCTCGATCAGCTTGCGTTCTGCCTTAGATACTTTAATCAAATACTCTGCATCAGATAGTTGCCCCGCTATTGCTACGGCAAGTGTGTCATCTACCTTGGCTATCTTTTGTGTTATTTTTGAGCCAATGAAGAAGCCCTTGCTTGCACGTTTGTCAGAGCCTAGTACGACTCCTTCCTTGGTCTTGATACCAACGACTGTTGTCATTCCCGATAGTTGTAGAGGAAGTTAGGGAATTAATTGACCGGCATGTTTAGAAATAAGTCACAACTCCCATTTTGTCTCGTTATCGCTTCGTAAATGGTGCATATTGCCAGTCCTTTTAGCGCCTCACTTCCTTTCTTAATTGGTAGAAATTAGATAGTGCTTGCTGATATTCAAATGCTATATGCTCTCTATTCTTTTTGACAAACTCTACAGCGTCTTTCTTTAAAGCAGTCAAATCATTGCTAACAGTCTTTTGAGATATAGAAATGCCCATCCTTTCAAAGTCCGCTACTATTTCATACTGAGTTAATCCCTGTGCTGAGAGCTGTAATACGCGGGCTCTGCTCTATTTGCTCC
>JBQGBZ010000181.1:0-1262 GCA_052038215.1 Nitrososphaera sp. | reverse complement strand
CGGCAGCAGTAATGACACCAATTGGCGGTAAACTGTCAGACATTTATGGTAAGAAAAAAGTATTGCTAATTATAATGGCAGTCTATGCCATAGGTATTATGGCAGGTAGGTTTGCTACCAACATTGAATTCATGATCGCTGCTAGGGTGGCACAGGGAGTTGGAATGGCAATGTTTCCTATTGCTTTTGGTATTATTAGAGAGGTCCTTCCGGAGAAAAGGCTTGCGATAGGTCAGACAATATTTAGCTCAACTTTTTCTGGAGGTGCGGTCGTCGGTTTAGTTGGCGGCGCAGTAATAATCCAAAACTTTGGTTGGCAGGCGACATTCCTAGCTATACTACCAGTCACAATAGCGCTCTGGCTAATAATATTAAAGTTTGTTCGAATTAAAAGTCAGCCAACTACAGAGCTAGGAATAGAAGCTGGAGGTAGCAGTGGTAATGCATCAAATGATCAAACTATTGACATAAAAGGAACATTGGCCTTAGCGGCCGCGATTATTACATTTTTAGCAGGGATATCCTTCTTGGAAGATATCGGCGGCGGCGATAACTCTTCTGGGGTATATCAAGTTGCAGGACTCTTTGCCGCATCAACAGTATCGCTTGTAGCTTTCATAGCGATCGAAAAGAGAGTGCATTCCCCCCTACTTGATTTCAAGATAATGACCAGCAAAAGTTTCCTCCTTCCGACGATTATTCTCATGTTAGTCTTCATGTCCATTTTCATGGTCTACTTAACGATTCCTGTCATGGTAAGAAGCCCTGAGCCATTTGGGTTCGGAGGCAATGCATTCGCAGTCGCAAGTGTCCAGTTGCCCTTTATGATCGTGTTACTTATAGGGACCATAACTTCAGGCTTTATCCTAAATAGAGTTAAGAATACAACGTTAATGCTACTTGGTACTGCGATAAGCACTATCGGATTCTTTGTGCTGCTAGCCTTTCATTCCACCGAGAACATGGTATCTATTGGACTCACAGTACTCGCAGCTGGTTTGGCTCTTTCCATTAGCGGAGGATTTAACGTAATACTTCTTTCAGTACCAATACAAGTAACCGGGATTGCACTGGGAATGACTCTGCTTCTCAACCTTGTAGGGATGTCATTGGGCCCAGCCCTCTCTGGACTCTTTCAGGAGACGTACAAAGGAACTGCACCTGGAGTTGTTGGCTTTTACCCAACTGATCACGCCTATAGTTTAATATTTATCACAGCTGCGCTTGTGTCACTTGCTTCTGTTTTTATGGCGATTGCTGTA
>JBQGBZ010000180.1:0-1494 GCA_052038215.1 Nitrososphaera sp. | reverse complement strand
TGATGAGTTAGGCGATTGATTTACAGCAAATGAGGAAGGCTTTAAGATATTCATGTGGTGGACAGTTTCCTTTACAGATGGAACTGACCAAACATATGTAGCGATTGTCCATTTGGAAGGAGACCCCTGTGAAGAGCATGGATGGGTCGATAGCAGCAGTGGTACTAGATGTTTCGACCCCGAGGAATAACTAATGCGGCCAGAATAATGACTATACTGAGAGTATAGGAGTTCTTTCCAGTAGAGGAAGTGAGGGTTATCGTATCTTAGGGCGATAATCCAAACTCATTATCTATTTTTATCACAGAAATGCTGACACCTTTTCTTCTATGTTAATTCCTTCCGCATTACGGAAAAGCCTAGTTGAAAGTCTAACCCCTCTGTTTCTCAAAATAACAGATATTCAAAATAATCAAAGGATCCTCTCCTTCATACTTGATCAATGGAGAATGACAACAAGTGTGTTTCTTATCAATACTATTCTTATCCACTTGTGCTTCTATTGTATACTACTACCTCCTCATTCAAACCCATGAGGCCGATAACCTAGGCAGCAACAACAATTTAAGCCAAAAGAAAGAAGAAGTGAGATAAAAAACCAACCGCTACTTAACAATCACATCATCTATCTCTCTGCGGGGTGTAGGCTTAACCTCTTTGCTATATCCCATACGTATAAGCAGCTGTGGAAAACCTGTAGATCTTCCTAAAGCTTGAAGAACTTTAGGCCGCAGCTCTGAGACTTCAATTGGCTGATTCATATATGTTGTCCAAACGTTTCTCGCACGGGCTTGCAAGAGAATTCTTGCTAGAGCTTGGCCCGTTTGAATCCAATTCAGCGGCTCATCAGCATCAATTCCAAGTACAGCTAGCACAGGTGAACCAGAAGCTAGATCCTTATCTTTTGCCGCCTGTCCTTTACCAATATCAAAAGTTCTTATTAGAAATGGCCCTAAATTGGACGCAATATCGTGCGTCATTCCATGTGCATAACCGGGCATTCCATCTCGGCTTTTGCTTCTGTTAGGGTGAATCCATGCCGCAAGCTCTCGTCTAAACCGCTTGTCAGATAATTGTATTCTATCGCCTTGAGATATCAAATCAGCTAAAGCATTCTTCCTGTTCCGTACATCATCGTCGTCAATCACGTCAAGCCAAGCGCCATTTGTTTTGGCAACATCCTTTATTGACGTCAAAAGGTCTTCAGGCAGTTTTCTGTTTTCAAACGGTGATCTGTTTGACCTTCTTTTGGTGATAGCTTCGAATAGTGGCGCGTCCTGCTCAGCCTGCATCTTTATGTTTCCTTGGACGTCATCCTTTAGGCTTATTTTAGCTAGCAAATCTGGATGGTTGTTCTTGTCTGGCAAGAGTTGTACCTCATCTGCAATGCCAAAATGGTTTGCCGCAAGACGTAGGTTGTAAAGGGCAGCTCCACAACTTATTATCAGTTCTCTATCATCTGGATCCACTAATGGTAGTGCTCGAGATCTGTCA
>JBQGBZ010000179.1:0-21749 GCA_052038215.1 Nitrososphaera sp. | reverse complement strand
CGCTTGACCCCATATACCTAATTGTCCTGGTGGGTCAATAGGTCCCCATACCTTTATTCCTTGATAGGTGCCAGTCACCTGTCTTTTTTCTTGGAATTTGGCATCGATTGGACCTTCAGCTTTGCTGTAGCTTGTTCCTGTCCCAGTAAGTGATATGGTGGTTTGACTACCGCTACCTCCTCCTGCAGTTGCTGGAGCTGCTTGAACTGTTGCGGCGGGTGATGCAGCAACGGAGTTTGAGGTAGATGGTGCATTCGGCGCGGGGGCAAGGGCCGTTGCACTTCGCGCTTTGGGATTCCTTGCCAGCGGTGTTATCTCTTCCAATCTCTTGATAGCCGATTCAAGCGATAACTTTTCTGCCTTTTGAAGGTGGGCGATATATTTGTCACCTATCTTTGTATTTCGTATAATAGTGTCAATGACCATCTTGGCATTCTGGTCTGCTTTCTGCCGGTAATTTTTAATCCAGTAGGGGTCTCCAAAATACTCTAGCTGCCTTATTTGGTAAATGAGATCCACGACTTCTCCTGTGACGATTTCGACAGTTATATTCAGATCTGCCGAGATTTCTTTTCTGGTAACAGGATCAATGCCCTTCTCTGTCCACTTGTAGGTAACATAGATTCTATCAGCATGAGTGTCCATCTTGAAGCCGGAACTTTTAAGATCATTGAGAATACTTTGAATTTCAGACTTCTGTGTAATCTCGAGCGGGATTCTGTATATGCCTAACTTGTTGCCATGCAATGGATATACACCTCTCTTGGCAACTTCAGATAGCATTGTCCAGACCCTATCCCTCAATAAGACAGACATGATGTCTGGAGTTATCTAAAATTTATTTCTCCTAAAAGTATTTCGATCGATTATCCGTCATCGGGACATGTCATTTCTCTTATTGCCTTGTATCGCAACTCGATTTCTTCTCCAATTTTTTCTACATGCTCTAAACTATATTTTGACTTTGGGAAATACCACCTGATCGCAACTTTATGGCCTATACCATTAAAGTCATGGATTGTGCCCCTCTCTGATTGCACCCCAAGCTTTTCATCAACGATATTCTCTTGCACTTCTAGACCACGCTTTGTCTTGTCTTCTAGCACAAGGTTTGGATCATAGTCATAAATAAAATAAAACTGACCTTTTTTGATTATATTTCCTTGCTGTTGCATACGGGGTACAAGGAAGGAAAGGGCTTATTTCTCTATCGGATTTCCGATCATATTGCCCCATTCAGTCCATGAGCCATCATAATTCCGAACAGATGGATAACCAAGTAAGTACTTGAGAACAAACCAGCTGTGTGATGAGCGTTCTCCAATTCTACAGTAGCAAATGACATGCTTATCAGGAGTTACGCCCTTGCCTTCATAGAGCGCCTCTAGATCTTCACGACTCTTAAACGTGCCATCTGTGTCCCTTACTGCTTGCGCCCACGGAATATTCTTCGCACCCGGTATATGGCCACCGCGCTGGGCAGACTCTGCCGGGTACTCTGGTGGAGCTGTGATTTCTCCAGAAAACTCTTTTGGCGAGCGAACATCTACTAGCACAGTCTGTTCTGCTTTTTCGATTGCTCTTCTTACGTCAGGCATGTAGGCCCTTAAGCCTTCTTCTGGAGGTTTAGCAACGTATGTTGTAGGCGAACTTGGTGGATCTTCCTTTGAGTAATCCCGCCCTTCAAGCTCCCATTTTTTCCTTCCGCCGTTCATTATTTTGATTTTTTTGTGACCATAATACTGGAAGACCCACAATGCAAAAGCTGCAAACCAATTATTAAAATCACCATACAAAATCAGCTCGGTATCATGTGTTGCGCCAACTCTGCTCATAAGGTTCTGAAACTGCTGCTTGTCAATGATATCGCGTCTGATAGGATCGTTAATGTCCCGCCTCCACCATACAAGATGTGCGCCAGGGACGTGTCCCTCCTTGTATGCATTTTCAGGGTCATAGTCTATTTCCAAAATCTTGACGCTTGGGTTCTTCAGATTATTGGCAACCCATTCGGTCTCGCAGAGAACTTCAGGATAAGCATATCCACTTGTCGTCATAGTGATGGCTACCTATGAGAGGTACTTATAATTTACCTTAGAAGTAAAGGCATTTAAGAACTCGTTTGCAGCTATAGCAGTGCCGTGAGATGGCACCGAGCATCCTCAACGTAGCGATAATCACGAAGATTGGGAGCAGTGAAGCAGACAGTGCAGCCGTAAAGGTCGCAACTTTGCTTAACAAGAGGAAAATCAAAGTATACACCGTACTTCCGTTCGTAATCGAAGGTGCAATGCCAATTGAGCCTAATGAATTGAAGGACATCAACCTGGACCTTGTTTTTGCTATAGGTGGAGATGGGACTACCTT
The DNA here is from genome assembly GCA_052038215.1 of Nitrososphaera sp. GTDB lineage: Archaea > Thermoproteota > Nitrososphaeria > Nitrososphaerales > Nitrososphaeraceae > Nitrososphaera. The sequence continues at coordinate 19,382 of JBQGBZ010000179.1, read as the reverse complement.
GAGAGCTTTTCGTACGTTACCTGGAAAGGTGCCTCTTTTTAGCATAAACAGCGGAGGACATCGCGGAATCCTCTCTGAAATTGATACCGAATCGATAGAAGATGGAGTCGGTACAATACTTGCAGGCAGGTATCTTTATGATTGTAGGATAAGGATCCAAGCCTCTGTTAACGGTAAGCTTTTCCCACCTGTTCTAAATGACATACTCGTTGTTAGAGTTAGCCTCACAAGAACACCTCTCCTCTCCCTTACGTTGATGGGTGATGAAATAAAGCAGCGAATGGACGGATTGGTCGTATCTACCCCGACAGGCTCTACAGGTCACTCATTTTCCATTGGAGGCCCAGTCCTGCATGAAGGCATGAGCTGCTTAAGTCTGACACCAATTGCATCGGTTAACAGAATGCCACAGTTGGTGATTCCGCTGGATGAAATTATCATAAGGAGTACATATGAGTCTCATTTGATACTTGACGGCCAAGAAACATTCAAGATTCAGGCAGATGATCCTATTAAGATTATGCGATGTTCAGATGATGCGGTATTCTTACGGCTTCAGAAAAAAGGAATGAGGCAGTTGTCAAAGCTTGGATTCTCAAGATTCGGTTTTTAGATGGGCGGTAGACGCAGGAGCATTTTACACTGGTTTAGTATTTCAATATTCTACGAGCCAATATTGCACTACAGAAACTGTGTTTGAGGAAGTAAAGCACATTAAAAAGTCACAAGGGGCGATAGAAGTGTTGCTTGAATCCAACAGCTTGCTGATACTAAATCCAGATAAAAAAAGCATTGAAAAAGTATTCTCCGCAGCAAGGAGGACTGGTGACTTTCCAAGACTTTCAGAGGCAGACATCTCGATTATAGCCCTTGCACTTCAGTTAGTAGTTCCCTTGATAACTGATGATTACGCAGTTGCTAATGTAGCAACTACTATGAAGATCCCTGTAAAGTCCCTGGCCACTAGAGGTATCACACATACCAGAAAGTGGATAACATACTGCAGCGCATGTAGTAGGACTTTTGGAGCTACTGCAAAGGAGTGTAGGCTTTGTGGCAATACGTTGAGGCGAAAATACAAGCTAATCTGAGCCCGCTGTGTGCCTTTTCTTTTAGGGAGTTACCGACCACTCCAATCGCCAAAATATAATGAAGATAACATCCGATTTGTATGTTATTTATATGCAGCATTTGAACTCAGTTTATTTGTCATGATCGTCAAATAGAGTCCTCTGCAATACTTTTTTCACATCATTAGGGTTATCTAGGATCTTACGCATTCGTTCAGCCCTCATAAGCCCAAAGCCAGGTATGATAGAAAGTTCTGCTGCAGAGGCGTTGAGTGCTCTAATAGGGGTATCGAATTTCTTGAGCATCCGAACGGCAAGTTTCTCCCCTACTCCAGGTAAAGATGCGAGGACGGAAAGTTGCTGTATATAGATAGGGTTCTCTTTCTTAATTTTTCTCAAAAGCGGGCCTTTGGCCTTGCCTTCTTGCAAGCTCCTGTTGACTAACGAAACCAGCAACTGAGCAGTTTGTTCTGCGGAAGGTGTGTGAATAGTGGGAATTCTAAACTCCATTGCCACTGTGATAAGTGCATCGTAAGCAAGCAGCATCCTCTCTGCATGGAGCTTAACATCCGCTTCTTCAGTATCCTCTGGACTTTCGGCCAGCTCGGCGATATTACCTTGAACTACCAATAATGGTTTTTGATAGTACTTTACTAGATCAGAACACTGTAAAAACAAGCGACCGTCATAAATAGAGCTTACCAAGTCACGCACAGTCTTGCGCTCTATCGCTGTCTCAGAGGAAACAATATAATCACCTACTCTTAATTGTGTAAAGTCAATGATAGCACCTGCATTTTTCAGAAGCTCAGGTATATTGCTATTCCTTTCTCTTTCATCTACTACAATTCTGACAGGCACCCTATATTGTTTGTTCCAGACCTCTATAACTATATATTTTCATAATTCGCAGGTGTCGATTGTTAGGTTTATCAGATGCAGCTTTTGCGAGCTTTCTCCCAGCATGGTTCTTTACAAATTGAATATTTCTCAATGAATTCTTAAGCCTGCCAAGACAGCGCAGATAGGGTTTTGAAAGTCTATAATTCAGATTGCGATTCTGGACCAGAACTTATCCTAATGTTCTTGGACCTCCTGTACCGGATGATCCAGTTGATGGAGCGCCACCAGCCTGCATACCGCGGATCATTTCGTTTATCTTGTTTTCAACTTCCTTTAGGTTTTCTTTTACTCTCGTTTCTTGCTTACCAAGAACCATAACACGCGTATTTGCTAGCTCTTTCTTCTCCTCTAACTCCTTGAGAACGTCTTCCTTTTTAGCTTTGATTAGCACAGAGCCTGCATTCTTGTATATTGCATCATCTGGGCTTGCTTTTTTCAATTCCTGAAGAGCTCTGTCTGTCTCTGCCATTTCAACCTCCAGCTGTTGCTTTTGCATCATGATGGCCTGTAGATTCTGTTGTAGTTGCTGTAACCGAGATACCTGTTCTCTTACCCATGGTGGAAGTTCCTGTTCACTCATAAATTGCCAGTGTATTCACATCAGGAGCATATAAAGTCATACCGTCATGCACTTATAAGACACGTCTGCCAACCTCAAGCAGGAATTAACGCTTGCACGCAAAGATGTGATATCGCTAGTCACTATTTTGAAGACAACATGAGTTTGTTTTAGTGAGAGAGCTGATCTGCTGTCACTAGCTTGCAGCATGCGAAGGTCCGGAGCTAGCGCGTCATAAATGCCTGCTGCCATACGCTTGGATCCTGTAGATACCTTGATTTTAGCTTTGTAACTTTTCAAGTTGTATATCATATGCCCCTGAGGCTATCTTGCAATTGCACTTAGGACAGTGCCATATCCCAGCTGCCAGACGGCCGAACCTAATCGAACCGCAAGATGGACATCTCCGCTTCTTGTGAAGTGTACGATGAACCTTACCATAACGTTTGCGTACCGTAGCTCCAAATTTAACTCCGAGTCCAATGAGGGTTGTTGAGCTTTTTTTCCTCTTAGCCATTGTTTACTACTAACCCCTTCAATCTTGCCCGTATCTCCTTTCCTTTATTTGTTGCTGCTTCTGCCGCCATTTTAATCTGGTCTGGTGTGAATGAACCGGTGTAACCCTTCTGGGTCGCACAAAAACCCTCATCTATGGTGGTTATAGTTATCCGTGAGTCCATGCAGGCTTCTTCTTCAGCGCTAGGATCCATCAGTACGTAATCACCGATTCTTGCAGCGGTAACGGAGACTGGCATACTCGTTGTAGGCATTGGTTGTGTTTCTCCAGTGTCTACCACTTTTTGATCCTGCATTTCAAAGATTGGTAACTTTGAGCTAAGTAGCGCTGCGACCGTAGCATAGGAGGTCGCATCAAACAGATTGCCGTCGGCATTGAGCACACTGCAATCAACGAATATAGTATATACTATCTTGCCAGGGACAAGTACAAGCTTTTCGAGATCAATCATCTCTGATTCCCTGACGCCTCTATCGACAACCCTTGCAAGCTCAACCACTTCCTCATCTGGAGGGCCTGGCTCAATGTATGGCGAAGCAGTAGGCAGTACTTCTGCTGAAACAATCAAGGCGCCCTTGTTCTCAAGACCCTCAAAAGGCTCGCCTGTATTGACTTTGACCCCTGCAATGACTTCGGTGTCTCCGAGCTTGACCCTTGCAGAGCCATTTGCCTTCTTGATAACATCGGTCTCAAGTTCTAGCTGCCTAATTTCGCTAAAGTCTCTGCCATCCAGTCTCTTCCCTCTTGACAGGGCATCCCACATCTGCTGCTTGCGTAGATGTTCAATAATTATAGTTGATCTCTTTGATGAACTCATGGTACCTCCTCCTTTAGTTCCGTTTCATTGCCAAAGTACTTTTGCATCAATGCTTGCTTCTGGATTTCATATACCATCTTGGAGCCGTCAATTGCCTTTTCAAGGCATTCGCTAAATTGCTCAGGTTCAAGCCTGCCGTCCAGCTGCAGAAGTGTCACTTGTTCTAGCCTAGGCATGTATGCAACAGGCATATCTGCCTGGCCTTCCTTATCCTCTTGATCGTTAATATCTAACACGATCTTGTTATCTACTTTGCCCGCAGCGCATGAAGCCACTAGATCGTGCATACTGATACCGGCGTCTGCCAATGCAACAGAAGCAGCCGTGATGCCGGCACATCTGGAGCCACCATCAGATTGGAGTACTTCTACAAAAACATCGATTGCTGCCCTAGGATAATCCTGAAGCATCAAAGCGGGCTCCAGCGCCTCTCGCATCACCTTAGAAATCTCGACTTCCCTTCTAGAAGGTGCAGGATTTTTCCGCGTATCAGTAGAGAAGGGGGACATATGATAACGGCATCGAAGCACGCACCTGTCGGGAAGTGCCATGTGCTTAGGATGCACTTCTCGAGGGCCATATACCGCTACTAGTATCTTGTTCTTCCCAAACTCAATGAATGCAGAACCATCTGCATTTTTCACTGAGCCTACAGTTATCTTGACAGGACGTAGTTCGTCAATACCTCTTCCGTCTGTCCTCTTGCCATTTTCGTCTATCAAATTTGTTGTCTGAGTCACTTTTCTCCCTCAACCTCCAATTCTTCCTCCACCTCATCAATAGTGGATTCAATTTCTCCTGGTTTAGATGCCTCTGCAACCAGCGAACCCCTGTCTTGAGGCGGCGGCGTGGTTGTATCTGGAACGTTCAAAAGTCCTTTAATACGTTGCGTCAAGTTCGCAGTGTGTGCTTCCTCCTCTACCATTCTAATTGCCCTTACTGCCAAGTTTACTCCTTCCAATAAACGGCCTGTCACGACGACTATTCCATTCTGACCTATTATAACCCGTGTCTGGGTTGCCTGCTCTATTGTTTGAATCATGGAGCCACGTTTGCCTATAAGGCGTGGAACCCTGGTAGCCGATATCCTAAGCAGCTCTCCACGAGGAATCTTCCCAAGGTCTCGATCTTGAACGGTAAGCATCGGGTCTCTTGTCCGGTCAAATGCAATAATCCTTGCAGTTATCATATCGCCTATTGCAAAATGCTTTGTCATGTCATCTCTCGCGGAGGAAAAATCCCTTCCGAACACATCCTGTGCTGGCAAATGAGCAGAAAAACAAGAGTTGATGTCTACTTCCCAAGAGAGGGATGAATGATCTATTATCTTGCCTATCACGAGATCATTTACTCGTGGTATATAGACACCTGATAGGGGTATAACCTTGACTCCATCGCGTCCAGTCTCTGCAATACCAATTCTGGTAGCGACGAGAGCATTTCCCGATCTGATAACATTCATGAGTGGCCTAAAATTCCCCTCAACAATTTTGTCACCGGGGATGACGTATCTTCTCTTCACCTCATGCATGGCTCAAAAGCTCACCACTAGAGCAAAAAAACCCTTTCGAAAGCGTATGATCATTTTTCATTATTTCCTTTTCTCTCCCTTTGCTGGTAGGTTATCCGCATTTATATTTTTAAGTGTACGTAATTTAGCTAGTCTCCCTTCACTTGGGCCGACCCCTTTGTTACTGCCCCAAGCCGGTCAAGAAACTGACCCCTGAGGCTCGCATTTATATCAATCATTGCCCTGAGCGACCCATCGGCTAGCCATTCTTCAGATAGGAGGTCCCCATTAGACTTTAGTACGCTGTATGACTGGGCTGCAAATTGCGGCGGGACTGTTATCGTAAGCTTTAGGGTCTCCGACTTTAACGGTAGGATCTTTCGAACTGCATCTACTATTGCCTTCGCTTGATCATCCACCTTTCTGAATGGGTCTATAGGAACCCTCACTTCTTCCATCGCTGCCTCTATCCTCACAATTGGGTGTGGTAGGTGTGTTTTGGGGTCGACAAAGCTCCTGTTTATGAATTGTACTATCTGCCTTTTCTTCTCCTCAACCATCTTTCTACGTTGGTCAGTGGTGAGATTAAGCTCTCCCTTTGCGAGAATCTGTTTGGCTATATCTACTGAATCAGTGGTCTTGAAGTGCTTCATCATCTTCTCACTTGATGCCCTCGAGCCCTTGTTAGCGTCAGAGTATATCTCGTCTGATACAAGTGCACTTGAAATGTCTGATCTTTTGCCCATCTTATATTCCAGTGCGGGATCAGGCTTGACCAGCACTTCAAACTTTTCACCATCCAAGATGAGGCGAGCGACAGTAAATTTGTCTGTCATTTAATGTGATCTTCCATTTCCGGAATATATATGCCTGTCAAGGCGTCCAATGCAGAATTTTTGCAAGTTTCGGTAGATTTTTAAGGTTGTTTTGGATAGTTGTTAGAACATTGGTTTCTGCGTCTGCTGAGATTGTTGAAAAAACAAGTGAAAGGATTGTTGTCAGGTTTAACAATATTCCAAGGCAATACGTCAATTCTCTCAGGAGGTTGGCGATAAGCGAAGTTTCAACCCTTGCAATAGATGATGTTGTGATACTTGAAAATTCGTCCGTTATGCATGATGAAGCGGTCGCACATAGGCTTGGTCTAATTCCACTTCGCACTGATCCCGGCAGATTCGTAATGCCTCACGAGTGCGACTGCAAGAGCACGCTTGGATGCAGCAAATGCAGAGTTCTTTTGGTCCTTGACGCAGAGGCAAATGAAAAGACTGTGTCTGTTGCCTCAGGCGAGCTGGTATCAGAAGATGAGACGGTCAAACCTGTAAGTAAAGACATACCTATTGTTGTCCTGGCACCAAATCAGAAATTAAAATTTGAAGCATATGCGAGGCTAGGGACTGGCAAAGATCACGCAAAGTGGCAGCCTACGTCGGCTGCAGTAGTAAAAGACGGTGAGAGTGAGGATGAGACAATACTCATCTTAGAGTCAAATGGCGCACTCACTGCAGAAGAGGTACTACTGGCTGCAGTGGATCGACTTGTTGCAAAAATCAAAGGCTTCAAACAGTTAGTCTCCACTCTGAAAGTTCCAAAGAGTGCCTAGACATCACAGTTTGATATCAGTGTGTTGAATTTACAACATGCAATTTTCCAAACCTAGTTGTATGCAAAGCAATTCAGATTTCACCTAGACTAATCATAAAATATGCAGGCAAGTTAAAATGGATATTGAGCAGATCAATCGGGGATTGCATGTTAACCTAGCCATTACATTTATTTGGGGACTTTTGAATACGAATTTATACTACAGATGTTTGCTCAGACAGCGATTGATAATACGATTTGGACTCTACGCAGTGCCTTTAAGAAGAGCAGGGCGCCGATATGGCGAGCCCTCCAGGAGGAGCTTAAGGGTCCAAGGGCCAATCGACGCGAGATTAATATCACGAGGCTTGCTCAGATAACTAAGGCCGATGAGGTAGTAGTGATTCCAGGCAAAGTTCTCGGAACTGGAAGTCTTGGTCACAAGCTGACCGTTTGCGCTTTTTCAATCTCAGAAGGAGCTGCCAAGAAGATCATAGAGTCAGGTGGCAAGGTTGTGACATTTGACGATTTGATAAAATTGTACGCCGATGGTAAAGGAGTGAGAATAGTTGGCTGAGCAAAAAGCAGTCCAGCATCAAAATAAGACCATGATAGTAGTTGATGCAACTAACTGCATTGCTGGTAGGATGTGCTCACACGTCTCAAAGCTATTATTGGAAGGTAACAGAGTCGCCATCGTCAATGCAGAGAAGGCAATGCTATCGGGTAACAGATACATGACAATTGACTCATATAAAGAACATTTGGAAATCAACTCTGTGACCAATCCTATTCATGGTCCGTTTCACCCACGCAGGCCAGATACCATCCTGTCTAAGATGGTAAGAGGGATGGTGCCAAAGCGTAAACCAGACGGCATAGGTGCGTTTAAGCGTCTGAGGGTATATATGGGAGTTCCTGAGGATATGAGGGGCGCCAACACGAAGTCATTTGATGACTCAAAGATTACAAAACCAGAATCTTACTATATTTCTATTGGCGAAGTTGCCAAACAGATAGGGTGGAAGGGAGAATGATAAACAAGATAGAGCTATACCCAGGACAACGCAAGACGAGCAAGGCCGTCGCCACTATATCCAAGGGCACTGGCAGGGTGAGGATGAACAACAAGCCAGCAGAGATGGTGACGCCGGAGATCGCAAGAGAGCTTCTCCTTACGCCACTTACTCTCATCGGGGACTTGCGTAATAGGATAGATGTCGATGTGCAAGTCCATGGGGGTGGCTTTATGGGACAGGCATTTGCAAGTGCAGTGGCAGTATCACGTGCCCTAACGGGCCAAGAGAAGGGGGGTAAGGATCCAAAGGAGCATCCTCTCACTAGAAGCATGAGGGAAGAGATAAGGAAAAAGATAACAGAATATGACAGGCACCTATTATCTGGAGACAGCAGGCAAACAGAATCTAAGAAATTTGGCGGTCCTGGAGCACGACGCAGAAAGCAAAAGTCATACCGTTGACTTCTCCTTTTGAGAGAGGGTCGGTTATATCTATTGACTGACCATTTTCACGCTAGCCCATCGCTCATCGAATAGACCTTGTAAATCTGGCCCGTATGCCTGTCTGTATACCTCCATTCATCTGAGCTGAATTTGGTCTCGTTGAACCTTGCCTTGATGGACGGATGCAGCATCTCGAATACATATTGTCCAATCGAGACTTTATTAGCCCCCGTGAGTGATGTTATTTTGGCTGCAATGTTCATGCAGTATCCAAGAATGTCAATTAGAGAGCTTCGGTCATGACCGTACTGCACAATGACATTTTCACCCTCGTCCATCCCTATCTTAACGTTCAGCTCAGGGTAATCATATTGATTAAGAATTGGATTGATACCGTTTTTTACTACCGTAAGCATCGACTTGGAGCATTGTACTGCTCTATCACATGCAAGCAGTTTGTTATAGCTAGCAGGAAAGAAAGAAATGACAGCGTCTCCCACGTATTTGAGTATGTAACCTTTGTGGTTGTATATAACCTGAGAAATTTCATACGTGAAAGCTCTTATTATCGTAGTCAGTTTGTCCGCAGGCAATGTCATGCTCATATTAGTTGACCCAACTAGGTCGGCATACATTATCACAAGAGGGAGCTTTGTACTTACGTGGTTGAGAAGGAATTCTTGACCTGGCTGCAGCGACACATCGTACTGAAAACGACGCTTGAGTGCGCGCCATAGTCTATCTTGAGTCTGGGAGACGAGGGTTTCAGAGTCAACTATTTTTGCCTCTTCTAATTTGTTGTTATCGGTATTCATCATCATATCTAAGAGATCCTTGCTTGCACCATTTTGCATTTTCTCGTTCTTCTGCTCTTCTGCTGCGGACAAGTCTGAGTTGAATTAGAGTGCATTCCATTTAAACGTGAATATATTAAACAGCAACATACACCTTTCTGACAATGAGGGCGCCTATTAAAGGAGACGATTATTTTTGCAGGCAGATAAATGTTGCAACCGAGAGGGTGCAACAGGCTTTTCTCGAGGCTATAAAACCATCCATTGCATTAAGTCATGAAAATGCAATGCTAGGCGATGGCACAATAACTCAGGCCGACACGTTTGATCTACAGAAAGTGGAAAACTTTTTCCAACGCATTGGATACGCGCTTGAAGGCTGGACGTTTAGTGGAATCCTCAAATCGGCTACAGAAGATGTGCACAGGTTATACTGTACATTAACCAAAGAGACTGACAAGTTTTATATGAGCGTTTATTTTGGCATCCAATTTCACGTCCTACTTTACTATAGAGTTGATACCCAGGTAATTGACATACAAAAGGAGCTTATGAAAATCGAAGAGACTGCCGCATCAGTTTCAGACCGTATGACGCGCGCTGCTGATAAACTGCTTGCTACGGAGTTGGAAAAAAGAGGTTTTAACAACTTAGGCTTAGACGAGCTTTTTGTAAGAATGTTTGAAGATGAAAGACTTGTAGAGCAGCTTAGTGAAAAGACAGCAGTCGTGGAGGATGAGTTCTTAGAATTTAGAGATGCCCACACTAAGAAAAGCGAGCTTCTTTCAAAACTAAAAACTCTACTCATAGAGTTCTATAGGACATCACCTGTCCTAATTGATTATAACAGATTGATGCAAGGCGAAGAGGGGGTAACTAACTACTTTGATATTGATATCCTAAAGAATAGGAAGACTAAAAGAAGAGAAGCATTTCTTGACACTGCAAAGATAAAAGAGGAGGCAACCGACAAGTTGTCAAGTGAGGTTGGCGCGGTTGAAGAAGTGCTGCATAAGAGAATATACTAACTAACGTATATACCGTATTATGAGTCTGAAGAAGTAGTACAAAGTGTAGTAGTAGTAGTAATTATTTGATCATTACAACTGCTGCAAGTCTCTATGCTGTCAACGATCAGATTTCGTTTATTAGCTCTGTCAGCTTTCTTTTTGGCTTAGCATGCAGCATCTTTTGTGAATAACCAAGGCACAGGATAACCGCAGGGGTAAGATCAGTGACAAGTGCCTGCATTACCTTTTGCTCGTCTATCATACCAATCCACACAGAAGTGAGACCAAGCGCATGGGCTGCAAGCTGAGCATAAGCAGCGGCAAGGGTTGCATCTTGGACAGAGAACTTTTTGATTATGTGTGGAGGAAAATTCATCTTGACTCTTGACGGGTCCATACAAAAGACTAACACCACCGGTGCGTTTACATACGGTTGGTTGTTTGCGGCCTGGACCAGCTTGAGCTTGACGTCGCGATTCTTCACATTATAAACTTCAAAGCCTTGAAAGCCTCCCGCTGTTGGAGCAGTATCAGCTGCAGCAAATATCATTTCTAGCTTCCAATCCTCTATTTCACGATCCTCAAACTTACGTTGCGATCTGCGGTTCAGCATTACATTGAAGAGGTTAGTCTGCAGAATATCGTCCAATTCTGAAGGTGCCTCCTCTTTCTTGGGATAGAGTTTCGTATCTTTTGTGTCACCTGCATACATTCTCGATAAAATATCGCTTGGATACATCCAACTATCTACATATGTACGTCCAATAAAGATTTTCGATGATAATGTAATACTGAAATAGCGCATTGAGACATGTATAGCTGTCGACAAATGGTCAAAACGAAGAAGATGATCCTAGAAGTACAGATAGAGATAGACATTCCAGATGACATAATTCAAGACAGCCAGAGGATAAAAGCTGTAGAGGACGGCCTTAGCCGTAGCATTTCTAAGGGCTTGTATGATCAGGGAGTATCATTTGAGATAAGAAACTGTAGTTCAAAAATAAAATAAAAGAAATATGGCCAACAAAATTTTTGCCATAACATCTTATTAGATTGAAACTTGGTTTGTCGGAAAACGTATACAACGACAATTCTTGTTTTGCGAGGGCCTTTTTGGCTTTGGTCATATACATATGAGATCGCTTGAGTGGGCAAGGTTTCAGCATACACTTGACGTCACAACCAACGACCCAGAATAAGATTTGAGTTGCTAACATTTACAATCACTCAGTACAGCTGGTCGACTTGCTTGGGAAAATGTCATTACAGTCACAGGTAGGTCCGAAATGAAGTCCGTAAGTACTTTTAATTTTGATGAACTCATGACACCCTTTGCCTGTTTGAAACAAGCGATGTCAAGATGCGTGGAAATTCACTTTACATTGCTGACAGTAGTAGTAATCATTTTGTGAGGATATTCGGACTGGATAAAAAAGGTACTGGGGACATTAACCATCAAAATAATGAGGGCCCTCTTTTCACTTGCCAGCTAAACATGTTCCAAGAGTTACGTGCTAAACTCCTCTCAGATAATGAGGAAATCGAATAAATATCATAGGAGGTTAAGTCGTACCAAAATGGAATGCGCAGTATACGACACTTATGTTACGAAAAAGGATGGAAGAACAATGCACTTTGATGTGGTTGTAGACGCAGATACACCCCACGAGAAGGCAATTGAGTATGGCAAAGAATACCTTTCCACGGCAGGCCAAAGCGGACAGAAAATGACCCAGGAAGAATGTCAGTTCTGTCACATACAAGAAGCCCCGCCATTTGTAGAGCAAAATATTAGAGAAAAAGGGTATTGGATCCAAAGGATGGAAGGCTGTCCTTCATAGAGATCCATTTCATTTTATTTATTTTTTGTAACACGTATACTGATATTTTACGACAATACGGGAGATCCGTATCTGTTGCTTATATCTTATGTTGTTTCTTACTCTCATAACCATAGACTGCTATTACTAATTGAGATTAGATGTTCACATGCCAGATGAAGATAGCTTGTCACATGAAGGATGAGTAGGATGTAAGTCATGGCAAGTTCAGCAATAATTAGCATCTCGGAGTGCCTAGTGAACTGCAACGTTATGAGTTACATGTGGGGCCCAAGAACAGATCTTCAAAGCAAAGAAAGCTCATTGCCATTACAATTGACGGCCGTTTTTAAACCTTAGGCCAACACAAATTATAATTAAGGCATGGACTCCTGATGGATTGCATAAACAGATGAATGAAGCGAGTGTGTGGAAGCCCGAAAAAGAGAGGCGTATACCGACCATTGAAGATATTGTCAAGGCACAGGATATCTTATCAGAAACAGTTAGAAGAACACCTCTGCAAAATTCCAGAACGTTCTCGGATATTGCAGGGAAAAATTTGTTTCTCAAGCTCGAATGCCTACAGGTGACTGGATCTTTCAAAGTGCGTGGGGCTTTAGTAAAGATTAACAAGCTATCCGAAAAGCAGGCAGGCTATGGTGTAATTGCTGCATCAGCCGGTAACCATGCTCAAGGCGTGGCATATGCCGCTATGATAAAAAAGATCCCATGCACAATTGTCATGCCAGAGAATGCCTCGCCAGCTAAAGTTGCGGCTACTAGGTCATATGGTGCTAAAATAATTCGGCGCGGGGCAAATTACGATGATGCATGGGAGGCGACCCAGGATATTGCCAAGGCAGAGGGGAGTACAATAATACATGCTTTTGATGATCCTGATATCATTGCAGGCCAGGGTACCATAGGTCTTGAGCTTCTTGAAGATCTCCCAGATGTTCATGCCATATACTTGCCTGTAGGCGGCGGGGGCCTTGCTGCGGGCGTTGCAATTGCAGTCAAGTCAAGAAAACCAAATGTGAGAATAATAGGAGTAGAATCAGAGGCATTTCCCGCCATGAAAGAATCTATTGCTAAAGGATCGCTCCAGTCTACAAAGCGAGGCTACAGCATAGCGGATGGGATCTCAGTCAAGCAACCAGGCGAACTCACCTATAGAATACTAAGCAAGTACCTTGATGAGATTGTCTTAATTGACGATGCATCAATAGTAAAGACAATGTTTCTTATGATGGAACGCGCCAAATTGGTGGCCGAGCCTGCAGGAGTAGCGAGCCTTGCTTACCTTCTATCTAATGCAGCCCTTGCGGGCAGTATAAAAGACAATGTTGCCACTATTTTATCAGGAGGGAATGTTGACATGTATCTCTTGGGTCAAGTAGTGGCTAAAGGTTTGATGCAAATGGGAAGATTACTTAAGGTTTTTATCCTGCTACCTGATAAGCCCGGTGCACTTAAGGGTTTAGTAGATGGGATTGCAGAGCTGAGCGTCAACATAGTCGAAGTGGATCATGACAGGCTGAGCGCGCATATTCCTGCTGGAACTGCCGGCGTTTATTTGAGTCTGGAATTGGAGAATGAAAAACACGCTCAACGCTTGATAGAGTTTCTGAAACAAAAGGGAATAGAGTTCAAGGTAGTTAGTTAGCTGGCTAATTAAGTAAGATAGCTGTATTCTCGTAATCCTGCTTTTTCAGCAGTATTGCCCCCCACCTTGACAAGCACAAATTCCTTGTGGGCTTGAACAAGAGAATCACTAAAGTTGCGCTCATTCCTGTGGAGTCTCTCGTATTCTTCCATCGTCAGTTTTTGTCTTGGGCCAATTTCTGTGTCCAAGTCCATCTTGCTTACTATTTCCTTATACTGTGGTTGTATCGTTCCGCTAAAGACCATTGCGCTACTTCCGCTACCGTAGGAGCCAAAGCCAATCCGCTTTTGGTCAAGGTCTACCCCTTTCTTGAATTCAAATTCCAGCATACTTCGCAGCCCCATATACATTGATGCAGTATACAAATTGCCAATGATTGCAGATGCTTCAAGCGAGGTGGCCATCTTCTTTTCATATACTTCATTATAGAAGGAGGTCTGCATAAACGCCCGTCTGAACCTCTCATCAGCTTTCATGAATTCAGTGTCCGCAAGAATTGACTCAATAGTTCCACGAGGATCCTTTGGGTGGGGCTCGGACATTCCAACCTCTTTGATAACATTCTTCCATCTTGGGAGATGGCGCCATTCGTGCCTCAAGAGATATGCAAGAGCCTTTTCGCCCATCTTTCTATATGGAAGATGTACGGCAAAGTAATCTATGTAATCAGTTATCGACTCATTGTCCTTTAGGTTAATAAGCCCTGTTTTGATTGCCTTCTCCTTGTAAGCATCAAATGCCTTCCTAACCGATATCAAATATAACAAATTCGAATAGCTTCCGTTGACAAGTGGTGTTTCTTTACCAAATGGACGGTAAAAGTCATATTCATTCTTGATCGTTGTCGATGGAACTTTTGGGTCAAAGGCCAAGAGCCTCGGATTTTCTTGTACTAACAAAGCAACGGCGCCGGCACCTTGGGTATATTCTCCAGTTGAACCAATATCATACTTCGCTATATCGCTTACAACAACTATAGCAGCTTTGCCATTATTTTCCTCCGCCCTTATCCAGTTTGCATTGTCATAGAGCGCATAGGAACCACTCACGCACGCAAATTTACATTCGATACCACCAGCATGCTCAAATGAGCCCTCCCCATAGATCTGTTCTAACATCCCAATAACAAAGGAGTTCATTGCCTTTGATTCATCCAACGATGATTCAGTAGCAACATAGAGCCTTCCAATATCCTCAGGGTGGAGGTGGTCCTTTTGCATCAGTTTCACGCATGCGTTTGCCGCCATGCAGGCAGAATCCTGGTTAGTGTCAGCAATGGCCATCTTCCTAATCCCAATACCATACTCGAGTTTCTGGGGATCCATCCCTCTTGCCTCGGCAAAATCCTTGTAATCGATGTAAAGCTTGGGAATATACATTGCAAGGTCATCAACACCTACAACGGGCATTTCTAGATCGCACTAATGCTGATAGTCATTTAAAGGTATATCTAGAAATATTATTGATCTAATTATACCAATTTGTTTGAGCAAAATCTAAAAAACAAATGTATCTAGCTACATATGTCGTCGTATCGGTCGATCCATCTCTGTCAAAAATGCGTTAAAAGCAAAGTAATATCTTGCTGCCCCAATATCGTTATGAATATGTCGGCAGCATAAGAAGATGAATCATGCTACAATGCAAACTTCGCTTAAAGATTGACCCGTGTCTGGAATAGAATTTAATACTCACGAAATGTATAAGGTTTAAAATTAAAGTACAGTCTGCTACGGCCTAGGAAGCGTTTCATGCTTAATTCTAAGGTTCTTGGTTCTTGTAGCCAGTAATTCTATTCAAGTATAATTGAACTTGGCCTATCAACCAAGCAGTCTACAATTAAAGAGAAAGATAAATCCCGATTAATGTAAAATCAATAAAAAGACGCCTACAATATTTGCTGAGACCTCGGTCGAATCTACCTCAAACATCATCACATTTAAATTCTCATTGTGTTGTACTATTCCTACATCGACCAAACCGATGGGGAACAAACGGTCTGGTTGAAGTGCAGCAGGTGAGAAACTCTGCGCTTCGCCAGACATTATCTTACTCAACTATTCTAATATCTAACTCGTCATATGCATCCTTCACTGCGAGCAAAAAGAGGTCATCTTCATATATTAAGAGCCAATCTTTTACACCGATTACAGGCAACTTACGTACAGCCACCTCTCCGCTATCTTTTATCGTAGTCATAATAAATGCAAATCTCGGCCATCTACCCTTAGTATTGAAGAGGCTGTCCTGCAATTCAATGCCCTGTGCCCCACCTTGAATGTTTACCTTGACAGGGTCCCCATATCTGTTCTCCACTTTGGCGATAACATAGCTCTGCCCTATTTCGAAATGCTCAATATTTAGCAGCACTTTATTAGTCGCAGAAATCGTGTCAGGAACTTCTCTATACAGCTTCTCCGAAAGGTTATCATAAAAGCTGTTCATGTATGGCCCAAGCCTGATTCTATTTTTAGAAATCTCCGTAGCATGATGATAACTCCACTCATGATGCTTGTGACTGCGATTAAAGTGATAAGAGAGCCCGTGGGAAACTCTGGCACGACTACAACGCCTCTTGCAATGCCGTTTCTTGTTTGGTCTAACGACTGTCCATCTCTTGCGATACCTGTGACTTCAACCTCCATACGATAATTCTGATTTGCAGGAAAATCAATCACTTGGGTGTCAGTTCCACCCTCTGCAACGAGCCCTGTCTGAGAGAAGACTTGGGTGCCATTATTATCTAAGACGCGCAGATTGTAGT
The DNA here is from genome assembly GCA_052038215.1 of Nitrososphaera sp. Lineage (GTDB taxonomy): Archaea > Thermoproteota > Nitrososphaeria > Nitrososphaerales > Nitrososphaeraceae > Nitrososphaera. Next base: position 2,900 of record JBQGBZ010000179.1, on the reverse strand, counting down.
TTACATTATCTCCAATTTGTTCACCAGAGAAATCGTCGTGGAATTCAAGTGTCAGCGTTGATTCTGTATTTGCAGCAAGCGGATTTGGAGCCCACCCTAATAGTACTAGAACAGCTCCGGTCTCTGTAACTATTTCACCTGTTGTCTGTGCAGCCGCACTTGTAGATGGCGCAAGTGTAAATGTCATACTAGAATTCCCTTGAGGGCTTTCGCCGGCCATACGTAGGATATCATTTTTGTTGATCAAATAGTGCAGAGTAAGATCCTGCTGTGAGGAGTAAGGATCGACTGTAATCATTCTTCCCGATATTGGATTACCATTCACGGTAGCAGCAAACGAAGTAGTATTTCCTATTCCTGGGAGAGATTTAGGAAATCTCACTTCCTCATGTACAAATACGTTTGTATCTTCGAATCTTGAAACATTCCAATCAAATGGCATAGACCATGAGAACTGCTGATTACCTGCATCGAAGGTAAAGTTACCTACCCTGTCGTAATATGATATTATGGTAGTATCATAAGGTTGGCCCTGATAGTCAATATTTTGCATATAGACATCTCCTACACTTAGATAAGAATCAAATCGCGGGATATCCTCATCTGCGAATATGTTGCGTATATTATCGACCCCAAAGATTTCTATCTTAATATGATACAGGCCCCCTTCAAGGAAGATAGGGCCCTGTATATTCACGGTTCCCCCAGGGTCTGCAACCCAAGCATTCAGGAACTGCTCCTGGGTTCCAAAGATCTGCAATTCGCCTTCTGCAGGTTGCACCTTGAGTCTGAGCAAGCCGCTTTCTGTATGAAAGAGAGTAGGAGGCATTACAGTCTCAGCATCTTCTCCTATTCCCTTTTCTATACTGATGAAGAAGGTGGTATAAGGGATCGTCTCATTCGTGTTTGCATCATTCAGTCTGAAGAGAATGTATGCTTCATCCCGGGTTTCATCAGTTAAAATAGGTGGGTTTACTTGTACTAACATCTCTGCGTCCCTATCACCAAGGGTGGCACTGAAACTTTCAGTGGTGAGACCATCTCCAAGAGCGTTCTGATAGGGATACGCCGCAGCAATTATAGATAATACTGCGAAAACCGCAGTAAAGGCAAAACAGGGAACCTTTTGTCTGCCTGATCGCACAAGAAAGACTTCTAGCATTGTATTATTTAATCCTTAAGAGCGACGTGACTTGTCATGCAGCATCTCCAATGATTTAATTATCTCAAAGCAGAAAGTATAGCAGCAAGTGTTACGATACAGGATAGCTGTTATAGCCTCAATAGTAGCGACAACAATTATCATATCTTCGCTCTTCATGCTTCCTCAGGGTAAGAACATTCTAAGAATGTCAGATGCAAATAGCTCGAATGAAGGAAAGCTTACAATGGTTTCACTCTCAGATAACTCCCTTATAGAGCAATCAAAATATGTCATTTCACCCGATCCTTTTGGGAATTTTGGGAATTTTGCTAATTATACAATTCAAGATGGTGAAGAAGCCGACGAAGATAGTACACCAGGCATTGTAAAGATTTCTGGTTTGGTTGATGGCAGGTACATTGTGACGCAGGTTGAAGCCTCCTCACAACATCAGACAGTCAATATCCCTAAGATAGTAGATATAACTAATCAGAACAGAAATGGCATCGCTTCATTCACTAGTGTAGGGAGGGAAGATGGAGCAGAAGAACGACAGCAAACGCAACAACTACAAAATCAAACGGCATTGATAAGTGATCTTACTTACTATGTAAAATTTGAGTGCGGCACGATTTCAGGAAATGAGGGACCTTTAAGACCGGGTCATTATGACACAGATATTGGAATTTTGAACAAACAGGACTTTGCAACGCAAATTCAATGGAGCATCACAGCAAACAATAGCAAGAATACAAATTCGATAATCCAAACACTTGAGGGGCAAGGTTCTACTAATATAGTGTGCAAAGACCTGCGAAATCTTATTGGTAATGATCAGAGCTTTGTTGAAGGGTTTGTCGTAATTAATGTGCCTCTTGAACCTGGGCTTTTAGCATCGCTGTCCCATGGAACTCAGATCCTAGGGCGAAATTTTGAAGATATGAACAACTTTATCGAAGTACAGGCTTTCTATACAGCAAATGCTCTTGACGAGCTTCCGCATCCTATACTGGTGGACAAGATCATCCTTACAATCGTAAATGATAGTAGCGGCAAGATACCTATGGAATTGATCAATAAGACTCTTGATATTACTGTGCCGGGTAGCTTAAATCAAATTTCTGACCCAGAGAGTAAAGCTAAAGATGTGCTTGCTGAAAAATACGGTTTGTCCAGTCAAGAGCGTACCAATTTGCAAATAGTAATTGAGAGCATAAATGGTAGCGTAGGCGCTATGATAGACGATCATGCGATTTCATTGTCCACGGTCATGCCTCAAGCAAGCGAATATCAATAGCCTTTTGATGAATAAACAATATATATTCTCTTAGGTATTTCTATCGAACATGGCTAACTTTACTCTTCCTGCAGTGCCTTACTCCTACGACTCACTTGAACCACACATCGATGCTAGAACAATGGAGATTCATCATACAAAGCATCACCAGGCGTACACTGATGGTCTGAACAAAGCACTAAGCTCGCTTGGTCCGGAATGGCAAAACAAAAATGATATTGTTGAAATTCTGAAGGATATTAACTCCATCCCAGAGAGCGCGAGGGGCGCTGTGAATTTCCATGGCGGAGGTTATAATAACCACGCATTATTCTGGAACAGTATGAAAAATGGCGGCGGCGGAGAGCCTGATGGCGAACTCGCAGACGGAATCAAAAAAACATTTGGGAGCTTCAACGACTTTAAAGACAAGTTCTCAAAGGACACCGTTGCAATTCAGGGTAGCGGATGGGGGTGGCT
>JBQGBZ010000178.1:0-3159 GCA_052038215.1 Nitrososphaera sp. | reverse complement strand
GATTTTTGATCTGCAAGCGAAAGTGAGTTTACTTCCTGTACAATTGTCGTGATTCCAGGGATAAGCACCTTTATTTGACTACGTAATTCTGGCTTTACGCCGACAAACTTTGCGATCACTGAGTCAGACTGCGCCTTGCCGCCATGCTCCACAGAATTCTTCAATGCAATGATCTTGATGAATTTCTCAGTATTCGGGTCGATTGGCACGTATTACTACAAACTCCTGCCCACTACAAAATCTGCCGAGAACTCAAGAGATCTTCTAGCATCAGAGTTACTGTACCTTTCTATTGACTTGAGTGCATCTCGCAAATACCTTCTTGCTTCATTCCTCACATCCTGCTCTATGCTAATATGAGAGATGACCTCGACAGCTTCCTTGATATCCTGGTTCAAAGTCTTGCCTTTTGCACCGAATACCCTCTTGATCTTCTCTGCGTCTTCTTTGCGGGCGTTTTTCAAAGCAAGTAATATGGGATATGTCTTTTTACCTTCTCGAATATCATTGCCGGCGGCCTTGCCCGTCAGCTTAGGGTCGCCTATCACACCTATTAGATCGTCTATCAACTGAAAAGCAATGCCAATGTTGTAGCCAAATGATGAGAGGTTTCTGATATCGCTGGAGGTATGATTTGGAGAGGAAAGAGCGCCAAGTGCGCAGGCTACTTTAAAGAGCGTAGCAGTCTTTTTGCTAATCATGTCAATATCATGCTGCACACTTGGAAACTTGGCACTTGACGCCACTTCTACGTCTATTGCCTGTCCCTCACATATTTCTGTACATGCAAATGAAAGATGTTCCACCATTTCAATTATCGACTTGTCTGGAATTCCTGCCTTTTTGCAGTTAAACGTCAACAATTCGAATGCTTTTGAGAACAAAATATCGCCTGCAAGAATTGCAAGCGGCATGCCATAGTGTCTGTGCACAGTTGAAGTTCCATGACGCATTTCATCGTTGTCCATAATATCGTCGTGAACAAGTGTAAAGTTATGAACAAGCTCGACGGCGGCTGCTGCAGGAAGTGCCCTTTCAGCACTTCCACCTAGCATTTCGCAGCTCTTGAGAACCATAAAGGGTCGCAAGCGCTTGCCTCCTGTGCGGATATAATGTGACGAAGCATGGTAAAGCTCTTTTGGCGTGCCCTCAACGAATGTAAGTATAAAGTTGTTCACAGTAGAAGCATAAGATTCCAGCTCGCTTTTGATGCTGTCTGCCTTCATGTACGGCTACTAACTTCATGTGCTAGCATCCCTGTCAATATATATCTTGAGCTAGCTAGCGCAGCGATATTTTTGGCTCCAACAAGGAACATAGTGCTCTTCAGCTCTGCAAGAATTGTGTCAGCAAATGCAAACAGGCTTTCGCGTGACTGACTAGCTGCTTGGAGGAATGGATATGCCATTGCAGCCATGCTGGCTCCAAGCGCTATGCACTTTGCGACTTCCAACCCGTTTCGCAGACCGCCTGATGCAATAAGCGGCAATTTCACTGAACGCCTGACCTCTATGAGGCTTGCCGCAGTTGGAATACCCCAGTCCCAAAACATCTCACCCAAGTGCTTCTTGAGGTCGTCTTTGAGGAACTCTGCTCGTAACTTTTCAACACCCGCCCAACTAGTGCCGCCAGCACCGGCGATATTGATCGCAGCAACATTGGCCATCTCGAGTTTTATCGCAACTTCTTTTGAAATTCCAGCACCCACTTCCTTTACTATCACAGGTACATCGATGGTTTTGGCAAGGTCGGAAATCTGGGAAAGAACCCCCTTCTAGCGCGGCTCGCCTTCGGGCTGTATAAGCTCCTGTAGCGGGTTCAGGTGCACCACCAGTGCATTTGCCCCAATCATTTTTACTATTTTTTTAGCTTCATCGATTGTGAACCCCTTGGAAAGTTGTGCCCCACCAATGTTTGCGATTAGGAACGCATTTGGTGCATTCTTTCTTGCTATTGAATAAGTGGCGGCAAGCTCTTCGCTTTTGAGGCCCGCTCTCTGACTTCCAAGTCCCATACCAAAGCCATACTTTTCTGCAAGCTCACCCAACCTCCCATTAATGATAGTTGCCTCATCAGTGCCTCCAGTCATAGAGTCAATAATAATCGGTGCCGAAAATCTTTTTCTAAGGAAAGTTATCGAAGTGTCAATATCGTCATAATCTAACTCGGGCAGCGCATTATGCACTAGCCTGACATATTCTAAGTATGTTGAAGTGGTTTTTGCCTGTACGTTCTGCTCAAGAGGAATGTCTATACCTTCCTTTTTGCGCTGCTTGATTATTTCAATATCTGAGGGTCTATCAAGAGTATCTGGCAACTACTTCTTTCTCCCCTTTACGACAGTACCAACTTTTAGCGTGCCTTCTACTGCCTCTATGATGCGTTCGGGGACAAGTCCATTTATCATTAGTACATCTATTCCGTGTGATGCAATCTTAAATGCTTCTGTAACCTTTCTTTGCATTCCACCCGTTGCATCAATGCCTGATGTCTTGAAAAATTCGATCGATTCTCTCTGGTCTACGACTTGTATCTCGCGTACGATTTCTTTGCTTACGCTGTCCTTATATACGCCGTCGACATTTGTTGCGAAAATGATCCTTAATGGTCGCAGTACTCTTGCTAAAATTGTCATTAGTGCGTCGCCAGATAGAATGGAGTATTTTGCACCTTCAACATAGACTATGTCACCAAACGTTACGGGAATTAGCTTTGACTGAGCCATAGCATAGACCTCTTTTATCTTTTCTACAATTGGCTTATGGCCTGTTGTGAGAACCGACGGCGGTATGCCATATGGGCTAAGTCCGGCTCTTATCATAGAATCGACGATTATTTGATTGAGTGCAATCATTGACTCATGCACGATAGAAACCCCATGGACATCATAGTTAGCAGGCTTGGTATGCATGTCATATTTTACCGACCAGTAATGGCCAAACGAGCCACCGCCATGCACAATTATGATTGGAATATTTTCCAATCGCATAAGTGCACGCGAAATACCTTCTATCGCATCTGTATTAGCTGCAAGTGGCCTTTCCTTGAAGGTGGCAACAGAGCCGCCCAGCTTGATAAGAGCAAGTCCTTGTAACAATAAACTGAAATACTTTTTGAATTGAATTTAAGTTTTAACTTGTTTTCACTTATTAGCTCTAC
>JBQGBZ010000177.1:0-3128 GCA_052038215.1 Nitrososphaera sp. | reverse complement strand
ACTGGGTGCCAAAGGACCTGGACTTATCTTTCTCATACCCATCATCGATAGGGCTATCATGGTTGACCTTCGAGTTGTGACACTGGACGTCCCAAAGCAGAAGATAATCACTATGGATAATGTTACTGTAGATGTTGATGCTGTAGTATATCTTCGAGTTAACGAGCCAAACAATGCGGTAGTTAAGGTAAATGATTACCTAATGGCGTCGAGCCTCTTGTCTCAAACTACTTTGCGAGATTTGATTGGGCAGACTGCCTTTGATGACATTTTGTCAAAACGTGAGGAACTCAACAAGCGAATGCAGGAAATTCTAGATGCTGCGACTGACCCATGGGGGTAAAGGTGAGCTCTGTAGCAATCAGAGACGTTTCGCTTCCAGAGAACATGCACAGAGCAATTGCTAAGCAGGCAGAAGCTGAGAGAGAGAGAAAAGAAGCAGGATCATTATAGCTGAAGGAGAACTAACTGCAGCAGAGAAGGTGGAGAAGGCTGCCAATTTTTACACTAGGAACATGTCAGCTATGCGGTTAAGGGAATTGCAAACATGGACAGAAATAGCGAGGGAAAGAAACATGATAGTTGTTACGGGTGGACAAGGGGATTTAAAAGATATGGGCGCGCTATTAGGCATGATAATAGAAAGGACCCCTACAACGGAACAGCTTGATGAGGCCACACTTCGGACCATTGTGAGAGAAGAGCTAATTGATTTGACTACGGGAAGAAGGGTCAATGCCGATACTGGCAGTAGCAGCAATAGACGGCTATCTAAAGGCGAACGGCAGGAAGATCAAGAAGTTCCCTAGCATTTTCAAAATGCAACCAAGAAAAAATTACCTATTAGCAGCATAAAATGACCTGGTTTTCGGCTTTATTAACAAGACGTGGCAATCAACACCACTACCATCATCAACAGCAGCGCATAATTTTTCTACTCGTTGCACTCTTTGTAGCTCCATCTGGTTCAACAATTGTTGATTATACTATTGCAACCGCCAACCCTGTATTTGCTCAGCAGCAAGAGGAGGATGATGATGGTAATGACAATCCAGCAATTCTTTGGGTAGATGTTAAGGATTTCATTTCGTCTGGAACAGCTGAAGATATTTCTATGGCAGTACAATCAACCTCGCCTGCTGCAGGATCATCATCCTCATCTTTTTCTGCTGTTATTTTAGCATTAGATACTCCTGGCGGATCGCTTGATGCAACTTTTGGCATAATAGACGCCATCCAACAATCACCAGTACCAGTGATAGGATATGTATACCCGCAAGGAAAGAGTGCATGGTCCGCTGGCACTATCATACTTCTTGCAACGGATTATGCTGCAATGGCTTCCGTTACCACCATAGGTTCTGCTCAACCTGTAAGGGGAACAGAGCCGGTAAATGATACAAAGGTGATAAATGCAGTAGCAGAAAAGCCGTCTCGCTAGCAGAACTTCATGAAAGAAATGTAACTCAGGCTGCCAGATTCATAACGCACAATGATAACTTGACTCCAGAAAAAGCTATGGAGAGAAATGTCATAAAAGTGGTGGCTACTAGCCCTGAGGAGCTGCTTGCAATAGCAGATGGAGTCACCGTTACTACTTTTAATGGAGAGAAGGTCCTGCATATTGCAGATGCAGAGATAACAAGATATGAATCCAGTCTGCGAACACAATTAGTCAATTTCCTTTCCAATCCATTGATTGCCATTACCTTCATGACAATAGGATTCTTTGTACTGATTTATGGTATAACGTCTCCAGGATTTGGAGGCGAAATAGCTGGAGCGGTTTTGATTATATTGGGACTATTAGGCCAAGGGCTTGACATAAACTGGGGTGCTTTTGCTCTGCTGGCATTGGGAATCGGGCTGATAGTCTATGAACTGTACAGCCCCGGATTTGGAGCAATAGGGATAGGTGGCATTGCAGTAGTTGCTATTGGGACTGTGTTTATGATTACTCAGCCTGTACAGGCCCTTCTAGTCCCAGAAGAGCATCTTGGAAACTTGGCAACTATATCTATTATTACAATAGCCCCTTTTGCAGGTCTCATAGCGCTGATAACATACAAGGCATGGAAGGTAAAGAAGAGAAAGCCCACGCAGTTTGTTCTTCAAAGCCAAGAAGGAATTGCTCTTGACTCAATCTCAGCAAATAGAACTGGTTTTGTTATTGTTGGCGGCGAGTACTGGAAGGCTAAAAGCAATACTGGAGACGACGAGGAGATCAATAGAGGTGACAAGATAAAGGTAGTTGGAAAAGAAGCAGACTTGCTTATTGTAGAGCACTTGCATGATGGCAAACAATAACCTACACAAACTAAATGTGCCAGCTTAACCTTGCCCACTAATTGTTCAGCCAAAAATATCAAAGTTATAGATTCTCTATGTAATTTGCTGATAGAACCATTCCAAAATAACTCATAATAGGATCCTTCCGGATTTGGATAAATAAAAATTCATTTAATCAGAAGACCAGAATTCCAGGGCCCGTAATAGAAGGCGAGTAAAATCAATAATAATAGAAGAAAAAATAGATAAAAGATGAGGCATCTAAATCCGCAATGCTAGAGCTTATGTGTGCGCATCATCCGAAAGTTCGGTGAGGGCATCTGCAATAGCATGAAAATAAGAAGGAATTCAACATATAGTGGTTCTATGAGTTGACTGTAATGCTGTCACCATCACCCAATATCGTCCTATATGGTTCAATGTCTGTATTGTAAGAGTTTGCTTCATCCTCGTCATCATCACCATCATCATCTTCTCCATTATTTGCTCCTTCTGTCACTTCTATTGTTCCTGAACCTACAATTTCTACAATATTCTCTGTTGCTTGGTTGTCATCATCAGCATCATCATCATCAGCAACAACAACATCAAGCCCTTCCCCTGCTATTAAGGTGTCATCAAATTCCTGTCCTCTTATTATAAAACTTGAATTTCCTGATAATTGGTATTCACTCTCTTCTATGTCAGAGAAAGTGGTATTTTCCACAATATTATTTTGACTTCTTGTCGCGTCAATACCATTCTCAGAGTCAGATATGGCATTATTATAGACTATATTACCCTCAGTCACGCCATCATCTGGTGGTTCAGGATTAAGCAAACGTATTCCTTCTGAGGTT
>JBQGBZ010000176.1:0-1972 GCA_052038215.1 Nitrososphaera sp. | reverse complement strand
ATAGGGATTAAATTCATGGTATATGACGTGGACAACGGTGATGCCAAATTAGAGCTGTGGATAGATGACGGAGACGAGATAAACAATTGGAAGAAGGTGACAGAGTATATAGATGATGGCGAATGGGAAACAGATGAGAGTCATTGTGATAGATCTGAAGATTACATCATAGACTCTGGCACACGAGCTACTTTTAGAGTAGATGATTCAGAATTTGAATTCAAAAAGTTGTCGGTTAAAGAAATAGAGACAGAAGGAGCGGCATTGATGCCATATTCAATTAAGACATTATCTGGGAACAGCTAACTAACTAACCAACTTACATTCAAGAGTCAGATTGAGACAATCGCCGGTGCATATATCGATGACCCCGATAGGCATATCATATGAGTAAAAGAAGAAGAAGAAGCTTTGATGCAGGAATTGAAATTGAATATAATAACGAGGACATCAATAAAAGCAATAGAGTTATTGAGATTATCAAAAGAAATCTGTGGGAGCAGCCAGCCCCAAATTAATCCGTGGAGATAAAGATGCCCTTCCTTTATACAGTCTAAAAATTCCCTGAAAGTATTGCGACTAGATTATAGGCATGAGGTCATAAATTTAGACGGGAAAGTTATTATCAGCGCTCTGCGAAGGCCCCCTACATCCAGCTCATGCCATCAGCCAGTCAGCAAGATACACAATACATGTAGTGACACTGTCATCAATTTTCTCGTACACTATTCACGCACACCAGATGAGAAAGAAAAGAACATAGTACCATTTTGGCTACAACTAAACGCGATAGCTTCTAAATCTGTAAGGATGTCTCTCAGAATGCAGAGTCTCTCTCTACATACTATGATTCAATTGAAAAATACGAAATAACATAAAGAAGGGAAAGAGCAAGAATGAGGGCGTGGATCTCTTTGTGTTGCTAGGGAGACTGAAAGTAGGATTTCAAGACTACATCAGAGTCTGATATCGCATGGATGAAGCTCCTTCCCACTTGGAATGCTCAAGGGTCGCAGTCTCGTCATTAGCAGTTCTATTTCAAAAAATATCAAAAAATAGGAATAAGGACAACCCTTGCTACTGATTACCTAGCCTCTTCTGCCAGATGGATCCCATATTGCTACATCAAATATTACTTCAAGCTGTGATGTGTTCTTCTCCAGGTCATCATTGTCAGGTGAATCAGATAGATTAACCAGCGCGCTAAATGGCCTTTCATTACCGTCCCTTTCTGTAGCAAGAACATTATATGTTCCCGTAGGTGTATTCACTCTTATTGGACCGCCCGTATCGTGGAAGGCAACATATATTTCACCAGTACTTTCAGGAGTATAATCAACCTGGGGCTCCTTTGAATCCGTACGGGGAGTCTGGGCGGCATTTACAGCGTTGCCAAAAGTACTGCCGCCATTGAGGCTTTCGCTAACTAATATCTCGCCTGGCCTCACTGCATTTCTGTCAGGATACGCAGCCCATGTAACTGCTACTCTGCTTCCCTGTGCAGCCATATCAGGGTCACGAGATGCCTGAAATGTCTGGCCGGCTCCCGCTCTCAAAATTATTGTATTGCTAAAAGTCTCACCATTGTTGTTGCTTTTCCTGAAGTTGATCACGCCGCCACTTGTAGTTGTGTAGTCTACCCAAACAACATACACATTAGACCCTTCAGCTAGTAGCTGATGATCATCAGAGCGTCCAGAGGTGTTGCTCAAGTTTATTTGAGCGAAAGTCGCTCCACTATTTGTGCTTCTTGCGTAGAATAGATCACCATTGCCAGGAGTATCCTGCCATGTAACATGTACAAATTGCCCGTCTGCAGATGTGGCAACACTAGGATTTGTAGAGGCTGTGGGAGTACTGCTTACGGTGACTATCGCCCATGTTTCGCCGCCATCGTGGCTTGCAGCTAACATTATCTCTCCCTCTTGTTCCCATACCACGTATACGTCGCTACCGTCATTAGATGACGCTA
>JBQGBZ010000175.1:0-4774 GCA_052038215.1 Nitrososphaera sp. | reverse complement strand
GTAAAATGAATATTCAAAAAAAGAGCGGAACGTGATGCCTATTATCCCAGTGGGGATTGTGCCCAGTATAATAAACCAGAGCATTGTCCTCCCTTGGGGATAAGGGCCCACATTTCCTTTATCTTGAGCGGTGAAGAGCGATTTCATGATCCTTATTATATCTTTTTGATAGATCGCAAAAACTCCTGCAAGGGTCCCTAAATGAAGTATGACATCATAAAATACTGGCACCTCAAGATCCAATGCCAGCTGCACTAGGGCTAGATGGCCGGAGCTAGAGATTGGAAGCCATTCTGTCAGGCCCTGAACTACACCAAGAATAATAGCTTGAAAAACATCAATTGTTGGCAAATTCAGAATCGCGATAGATAGAGCGATTGTATCAATATAAAAAATTATTTATGAATTAGGAGTATAAAGTTTTTTCAAACACTTAATCTATAGGATTCACTTTGACAGTGGTTTATTACTTCCCATGATTCTACACCATATGCATATCTTCTTCTATATTCTTCATAAAAGAATGGGCTAACAGTTAGAAAACAGACTTTGAATTTACTGTCTATTTTTCTCATCTTTTCATACAAATAAAGCGTCAAGTTCTGCAAGCAACCTGTCTGTTTATTGCATATATTTATTGTTCTTCAAAAGTTCCTCATTATTGTAGGCTTGAAAATACTATGATATGCCACAACCTAGAACGATGTTTTCTAAGCAGCTTGCAAAAAGCTTGCTAGGATGAGGGTGTGAATTAAAAAGAACCACTTGAGCGATATAAATACATGCCAAGCTGCTTAATTATCGACCAGGTATTACTCCAAAGAAGATGGCGATTATTATAATGACTCCTAGAATAACGCCTACTATGACCCATCGCGTCCGCTCTTGCATGAAGCATTTAAAATGTTATACCGATATTATTTTTTACTACTGGCTGGAATTGTGTTTTTCTATTACTTCGTCTATTGTCTGGTTCATGGCAGCTTCTGCAATATCACTTGCGTACTCCGCTGTCCTTCTAATGTCTTCTAGAGCTAGCTTTATGTTAGCTGGGTCGCGAATCTTGTCTTTTTCTATAGCCTTAAGGACATCGTCTTCAATTGTACGAATATTTTTTGCATTGTCAACTGTCTTGTCTGCAAGATGATAATCGCGTCGGAGCAATGCTTCAACAGAGTTTCCAAGCACTGTAAGAGCAAGTTGGCTCATTTTCTCTATCTTTTGAAAGGAATCCTTTGGCATATTGTTTTTTAATGCAATTGCTATATCTGCTATATTGTACGCATGATCTGCAATTCGCTCGATGCTCTTGACCGCAACACGATAGCTTAAGCAATCTGAGGGGTTTTTTAATCCCATTTCGCGGAGCACTCTCCCATTCTGCGTGGCCATCACAAGGTTACGGAAAATATAGAGGCTGAATCTGTCAACCTCATCGTCTGATTGAATAACCTCATTTGCCAGCTCGTAGTTGAGCTCCGCAAGAGCAGATATAGCGTCTTTATGCATCGAAGAAGCAATGAGATACATCCTCCTTACTGCGGTGTTGACTGAAAGCTCGGGCAAAGACAGCAACACCTGCAGTGTAATGATATCTGATCCGTCCGCTATCATCTCAGTACCAACAAGGTTGTGTCTAACCAGTTCTCTAACCGCATCACGGAGTGCAGGGTTAATCCTGCCTGATTTTAACTTTAAATGAATAATATTAAAACCCGCTAGATACATGGATATCACTTTGCGCCTAAGCGTGCTTCCACTCTCATTTGGAGATACAAGTGCAGTAGCTTCATTGGGAGATTCTTTGACTCCGTTGAAAATTGGTAGTATTGACAGTGAATTGTCAAGTTCTCGAATAAGTGTTACACGATCGCCGGCCTTCAAATGCATCTCTTCAATCCACCTTTTTGGCAGCGACAAAACGTATGTTGACCTGCCTGTAAATTGCACCTTACGAACATCTCTATGATCTAACTCGGCCTTCATCATAGCTGTAAGAAAGGCACGGGGATAAACGGGTTATGATAATAGACTATATATCGCAATGTGGTGACACATTCTCTATATAGCTAGCGCCGTGGGCTTGAAGCGCCAGTGACGATGTAATGAACAGAATCGCCTATGTAACATGCATGATCAGCTATTCGCTCCAGGTACCGTAGTATTAACAACATCGAAATATAACAACGTGGCTCTTTGAGCATCTCGTTCATCTCTTTTCTATTGATTGGCTTGAGAAGCTCTCGAAGGTATTTTCTATAGAGGAGATCTACCGTATCATCCATTTCATACAATTTCTTTGCTGCATCTTTGTCCTTTGTCTGCAGAGCTTTGATGCTAATGTGAATCATGTTCCTTGCTATGCCTGCCATTTCAAGTACTGGAGTCTTGTCACAATCGGAGATAGAGCCCATAGTACCAATTATGTCCATAATATCATACGCATAGCGACCAAACCTAAAGAAACCATAAGAAATCTCCATACAAGATCTGATGAATCGAAGATCCGATGCGACTGGTTGATAGCGGGCAATAAGCTCCGTCGCCAACTCCGCGACTTCATCCTGCAATACTCTGAGTTGCTCCGACCATTCAAAGATCTGCTTCTGCGAGCCAACATCCTTTTCATAATATTCTATGGCATCATCCACAGAGTTAACTGACAGATTTGCCATATCCATAATGATATTACTTATGCGTGTTATGCCTACGTCAAGTAGTCGAGTCAGGAGAGATCATTCTCTCTTCTTCATCCATCCTTTATTTAATTATCCAAATTTGCCAGACACATATCTCTCGGTAAGCTCTTTTCGCGGATTCTTAAAAATTTGTTGTGTTGGCCCATATTCTACAACCTCGCCCAGATACATAAACGCGGTGTAGTCAGATACACGGGCAGCTTGCTGCATATTGTGTGTTACAATAATCACTGTAAGTTCTGTCTTGAGCCAATTCATAAGCTCTTCTATTTTGGCTGAAGCAATGGGATCCAAAGCTGAGGTTGGTTCATCCATAAGCAACACTTCGGGCTGCATTGCAAGTGCTCTTGCAATGCAAAGGCGCTGCTGTTGCCCACCAGATAAGCTCAAGCCTGGCTTACCAAGCTCATCCTTTACTTCATCCCATAGTGCTGCTCCTTTTAAGCTCTCTTCCACTATTTCCCTTATCATTGCCTTATCCTTAATACCGTTAAGTTTTAGGCCTGCAGCAACGTTATCATAAATGCTCATCGTGGGAAATGGATTTGGTTTTTGGAAAACCATCCCCATCCTTCTTTTAATCATTACAGGATCGACACTGTTAGCATACATGTCTATGTCGTTTAGATAAACGCTTCCCTTTACAGTTGCACCAGGCGTCATCTCATTCATGCGATTCAAACAACGAATAAGTGTTGTTTTGCCACATCCAGAAGGCCCTATCAATGCGGTAATAGTATTCTCTTTGACATCAAAATTGATGTTTTTGAGAGCCTGTTTACTTCCAAACCATGAATTCAGGTTTCTGACAGAAACCTTGTAACCTCCTCGTTTAGCATCAGCTGATGATGATGAAGGCGTGTAATTGATAGCCTTGGCATACTCTTCAGTACTCATCAATCCAGATGCCGTAATTCAATTAATTAATCGTTGTCTAAATAGATCATATAGAATACATAGAAAGCATATTTGGATTCATTCACGCCTTAATCTATTAGTAATCCAAGTAGATGATCCTGGTTTGAATCTCTTCTCAAGTACAAAGAATCTCAGCAATATACTAAGCGATAAAACCATAATTATGAGGATCAAAGCAGCACCCCATCCAAAAGAATGAGCATGTTCATAGGGTTGAGAGGCAAGCCTCCATATCCTAAGCGGCAGTGCATCTACTGGGCTTACGACCCCTTGGAAGAATAGGCTGGTCCCGAGTACTGTCATTATAAGGGGTGCAGTTTCTCCAGCGATTCTAGAGATCGCAAGAACGATTCCAGTTAGGACACCGTTCTTGGCACTCTTCAAGGTGATAAAGAGTGTAACTTTCCATTTTGGAATGCCAAGTGAGTGTGCAGCTTCCCTGACTGAATTTGGTACCAGCCTCAAAGTTGCCTCTGTAACTCCTACAACTATAGGAATCATTATTATAGAAAGCGCAACTGCACCTGCTGTTATGTTAAACGAGCCTATTGTAACTACTAGAAGAATATAGCCTACAATGCCTACCACTATGGACGGCAATCCTGTCATCACATTATTAAAGAACCTAACTGCATAAGCAAACTTGCTGTTGCCCGCGTATTCAGAAAGATAAACACCTGCTAGAATTCCTATTGGAACGCCAATTATCGATGCATACCCAACTACAAGTAGTGTGCCCTGTATTGCAGGACCTATCCCTCCGTCGCCCCGTATTATCGATCCTTGGGGTTCAGTGAGAAATTCGATGCTTATGGCAGCGATACCATTTTTTACAACTTCCAATAAAATGCTGCCAAGAAGTATCAACGCAAGTGCCACACATGCTATGGTTATGCCCGTAAAAACTTTGTTAACTATCTTGCGCCTACGATTTTTTCTTATCATTGTTTCTTGGATAATTGTTCTATAATCTACATCGCGATGGTAGTTTTTTTCTTTATTTGCCAACTTTGTTATTCTACTCCTTTGCTCCTGGACTAACTTTGACCATTTTAGATACAAGCAACTGGGCGCCAGCATTAATTCCCATTGTCAATAAGAACAATACAAATCCGAGTGCTATCAAAGCAGATGAGTGAAATACAGTAACTGCCTCA
>JBQGBZ010000174.1:0-1184 GCA_052038215.1 Nitrososphaera sp. | reverse complement strand
AAATAATTCTGAAATGAATCATTGTATGCAGTGCATTGCAGAGAGGTCTTCCTCTTCTAATATTATGGACTCAAAGACATACGCACATGACTTTTGGACCAAAAGGTCAACCGAACAGCGGACAATCTCCAAACCATCAGCAACATCCCTTCGGCTGGGCGGAGGAACAAGCCCTAAAGGACAACATGAAGCCCTCCGAAAGAGGAGGAGAGATTGTAGGAGTAATAGTCATCGGGTTCATAGCACTCTTTTTCTATACACACCAGACAGAAGCAACAGGCTTTTTTACCTCCTCATTTGGGGGAATTGAAGCCCTTTTGCTCTATGGCGCTATTCTCATTGGCATGGCAGGACCAGTAGCAAGGTTCTTGACAGGAAGACGAAACGAATCCCGTCCTCCCGAGCTGATAGCGTCAGTATTCTGGATTGTCGCTTCGGCATGGTTTGTGATGGTGGTCTTTCCATTCGACTTTGCTCACTTTGCAGACGTAGTGCCAGACTTCCTTCGCGTCCTGATAAGCTGGCTTACAAATGACATTGCACGTGTGCTAATAGCTATCGGACTGGTGGGGGGAATCGTCTTCGTCGGTGTAAACTCTGTGCTCTACATCAAAGTCAGAGCTTTACTGGAACAACAGTCAGGTAGTAGTAGGGTCGGGTATTAACTGCATATATGACACAAAGAATCAAGCAATCAAAGAAAAAATGACGACGATTAATGAAATATCTTGGGCTTGCTTGGCGGCATAATTGGTCCTATTCTATTCTCGATTATAGCAACCATTGGAGTCTTCCTCTATCCAAACTATTCTCTCATTTCAACAAGTATTAGCGAAATGGAAACCAAGGGAGCTGCTCACAAAGCACTAGTAGACAGTATGGTAGTCCTCTGGGAAATCGCTGCCATTCCCCTTGCAATCGCTATACATAAGGGCATTAAAAGTAGAGGCAAACTAATTGACAAAGTTGGTCCCATCTCGATGATATTGGCACCGATAGTCAATTTAACATTGACTCTGTTCTTTCCTCTCGATCCTGAGATAGTTTCAGGCAACACCGGCACTCCTGGAACTACCATGTACATAATTCTTGTTACAATAACCGTACCTTTGACTGCTTGGACCACTAGCATTTTGGCGTAGACTAAAACATGACAAGGAATGGGCGGGATATGACAAATATTC
>JBQGBZ010000173.1:0-6195 GCA_052038215.1 Nitrososphaera sp. | reverse complement strand
GAGCTAGACCTGGCAGATGCGGGATACATAATGCTGAGAAATAGGATAAGCGGGCTCCCAGTTGTAGACTCCAGCAAAAATCTGAAAGGGATAGTTACCAAGACGGATATTGTCAAGGCACTGGCTTCTCATGCATGAAGACGGTGTGTGTATGTATGGCATGATGACAAACGCCTATCAAAAAAGGAGCTCTATGACATTGGGCCAATCTATTCTCTATTGCAAGACAAGATGAATAAGGTAAAGCAGAATAAGCGAAGACATTCCAATATGATACTAATGGATAATATTGCTAACTAGAGAACAATCAAACAAGGGCGTGCTATACTTAGATGTAAGAAGCGAGTATTTGTAACAACAGATAACGGCCATATTTTCATTCAAAATAATAATACTACTACCCAATCATTTGTTGTTGTAGCTTGGCTGTTATAGATTGTCAGATATTTACAATTTTTACAATAGCATTTGGCTTTGTCCACTAGGGAGTAAAGAGAAGAAAAAGGGTTGCTATATTAACGAGCATGATTTGAAGAGAGTTAGCCAAGAATTTATAAGACTAGAGTACTACTCATATACTAACTACCTACATAGGATACTAACCGGGATAGAATATGTACCAGTTTATGTCAATTCTTATGAATGCTTACTCAGATGGCCTTCAACTATCGAATATATACAACCTGATCTACTTGCGAGCTTTTGAAAAAGCCATTGCAGAAGAAATGAAAGATGTTCTTGGAGAAGGGACTACTACAGTCATGAGCGCTGGCAATAAAGGAACCCTTCTTCCAAAGAACCTGGAATCGACATATAATAGGTGGCTAAATAATGTAGACATAGAGTTAGAAGGAGAACTGAAATCTGAACATTTTACTTCGCTACTTTCAAGATATACTCAATCACTCCTGGAACTGCGCTCATTTTTTAGAAAAATAGGCTATCCTATAGATTACTTAGATTGGATGTTTGATTGGTATGTGAAAAGCCGCATGGTTTTTTCATTAATACCAAAAGAATCTCATCTAGCATCATTTGATGTGATATACAGAAAAGGAAAAGCAAGGTTGTTACATTATCACAAGAATGATCAAGAGATCTCCTCCACTATAAAGAAAACAAAACAACCCCTTTTGATAATTTATGCTCCCATCAACACCTTCCACATACTGGACCTAAATCCTAGACGAAGCGTAATTAGAAACCTCTTGGCATCTAGTGGCCTGGATATTTACCTGCTTGATTGGGGTTATCCTGACTGGAGCGACGACCATCTGTCGCTTGAAGACTACCTTGGCTATGTCGCAGATGCTGTTAAAGTGATAAGAGAGCAAACCAGTGCAGACAGGATATCGATTCTTGGATATTGCTGGGGCGGCATATTTGCGCTTATTCATGCTGCCCTGAATCCTAAGGAGGTCAGAAACCTAGTTCTCATGGCAGCTCCCGTAGATTTCAGCAAGGACGATACCATACTTGCTAGATGGTCGAGAACAATTGATGTTGATAGCATGATGGATGAATTTGGCCATATGGACGGTCAAGTGCTCAACTTAGGATTTCTTATGCGCAATCCTCCAAGATATGGCTTTGACAAGTACCTGAAATTCTTCCAAAGATCCAATGACTGGGATTTTATTGACACCTTCATAGATGTTGAAAGATGGTTGTATGATACGCCCCCTATACCGGGTGTTCTCCACCGGCAAATCATTAACAATTGCTACAGGAACAACCTGCTAATATCCGGTGGGATGGAAGTTATCGATAGTGAAGGCAGAAAGCAGAAAGTCGACATTCAAAAAAATATCACTATGCCATTATTATCAGTAATTGCACAACGAGACGACCTCGCTTCTCCAGCATCGTCTCTTGCCATAAATGACCATATCTCTAGTATGGACACGTCGGTCCTGGAGAATCCTGGCGGTCATGTAGCATTGTGTATTAGCAATACTGCGCACAAGAAGCTTTGGCCAGAAGTAGCAAAATGGCTCTTGTCAAGATGATTGAGTTTTCTATGCAACTGCAGATGAAGATATCAAGCTTATGTTATTCTTTTTTGTTTCTTAAATTTTTCTTCCACACTTTCTGGTAGATTTATTGTAGGTGAATCTGTGTATCTCCTTATCTAATTGCCAATACGAGGCAGCAATATTACCAGGCACAGGCGACAAGATACAGGTAAATAAAAGGAAATTCAGGCGCTAATGTTCAAAAGCTTACCCTCCCTTCCCTTTAAGGGAGTATGTTAGACTTAAACCGTCCGAGGGATTCTCTCCCCAAGGACTAATTTTCTTCCAATATCCAAGCGGTGATCTAGTCAAATATACATTAATCGTAGAAGGGATGTCTCTTGAAAATGATTGACACGTCGAATATCGTCACTACCTATATCACTTGAACGCATTTGAGATGATGTCTAAATTTTTTCTATAAACATTGCCGCTTGCATTCCATCTTAAATTTCAGAAATGCTATCGTGTGTATGTAAGGTTATTGTATTAAATCATTAATGCTTACAGTCTCTCTTTCTCAGCCTCAGTCTGAAAAGATATCTATGAGTCATGGTTGTTAGTTTGTTATGGTGTGGTTGCTCGTTAGCACTCCTTTTGTATGGCTGCTTGAGATGTTCATTGCTGTTGGTGATAAGAATTCTTTTTTTGCCTTCAAACTATGCTGCTAGATTCTAGGGGCATACAGTGTCTCTGTTGCAGTGCATGGCAAAGCAATCTCCCAAGAGAAATAGTAGCCGCACAATTTCTACTTTGATGTCAGCATTATCTATTGTAGGAACTACTAAAGAGGGCATTCCAATAATGCTTCTAAAAGAAGGGACGTCTCAGACAAAGGGAAAGGATGCAATAAGAAACAACGTAGAGGCTGCAAGAATTGTTGCAGCGTCTATAAAGTCGGTTCTCGGTCCGCGTGGGATGGACAAGATGCTGGTTGATTCTCGCGGTGATATAACAATAACGAATGACGGCGCTACAATTTTGAAGGAAATGGATGTCCAGCATCCCGCGGCCAAGATCATGGTAGAAATAGCTAAAACTGTCGATGAGGAAGTGGGCGATGGAACCACATCCTCAGTGATAATCGCCGGCGCAATGTTGGAAAAAGCTGAAGAGCTCATGACGAAGGGGATACATCCTACAATTATTGTAGACGGTCATCGAGAAGCTATGAGAAGGTCTATAGAGATTTTGGACAAAATAGCTGAAGATGTAAGGATGGATGACCAAGCACTTCTAAGGGACATAGCAAAGACCAGCATGGAGTCGAAAATCGTTTCTGTTGATAGTGACATCTTGGCAGATCTTGCAGTCAAAGCCATCTTGGCGGTGGCCGAAAAGACGGCGGGGACAAACGGCGACAACCACTCCATGTTGGCTGATTTGGATAATGTCAAAATACAAAAGAAGCCGGGAGGAGCAATGAGGGAATCCACCTTGATTGAGGGCATAATCATAGACAAGGAAATCGCGTATTCAGATATGCCAAAAAGGATCAAAGATGCTAGGATACTTTTGCTAAATTCGCCTCTAGAGATTGAAAAAATAGAGCTTAATGTAGAAATAAATATTGACAGACCTGAACAGATGAAAATGTTCCTCGATGAAGAAACCAAAATGATAAAGATGATGGTCGACAAGATTTCTATGACAAAGGCAGATATTGTATTTTGCCAGAAGGGAATAGACGATATCGGTCTTCACTACCTCACGAGGACGAATGTTTCAGCAGTAAAGAGGGTAAAGGAATCTGATCTAAACGCCTTAGCCAAAGCTACGGGGGCAAGAACAGTCACCAATATTGATGACTTGTCAACAGCCGATTTAGGATATGCAGGCCTTGTTGAAGAAAGGAGAGTAGAGTTGGACAAATGGGTCTTTGTAGAACGATGTAGGAACCCCAAGGCAGTATCGCTCTTAATCAGAGGAGGCTCACAAAGGATAGTTGATGAAGCAGAGCGCTCAATCCACGATGCATTGATGGTGGTTAAAGATGTCGTACAAGATCCTGCAATAGTGGCTGGAGGGGGCTCGTCGGAAGTTTATATATCTCAAAAACTGCGGGAATGGGCACCATCTGTTTCGGGAAGGGAACATTTTGCCATTCTTGCATTTGCAGATGCCATTGAATCTATACCAATTACATTGTCAGGAAATGCAGGTATGGATACAATAGACACCCTTGCTGAAATACGCTCAAGGCAGTCTTCAACCAATCCATGGATTGGGGTGGACGTAAAGGAACTTAAGGTTGCAGATATGCGCAAAAAGAAGATAATAGAAGCCTTGGCAGTCAAGGAACAGATACTCAAATCGGCTACAGAGGCAGTTTCAATGTTGTTGCGTATAGACGACGTCCTTGCGGCAGCGCATAGCGAAAAAAGGTAGGATACACTTTTTCCATCTTTTGTTATTCCTGCCTTTTTTCTTATCCTTTTGGAACAGCACAGAGATCTGTATTAACAGTGGGCCGGTGGATATCAACAATATTGTCAGCCTTATCGGATAATAATTCACCACATATCTGTTACAAGAATTTTTTAGGTCCTGATCACTTTGCAAGAGTACATGAGGATTGCCATAAGCGGCACTGTTGACGGGACTGTCCTTAATATTGAACATGAAAAGCCGGCCGCAATTAGGGCTGGAATGGGCTTGACGCCCCTCCCAATAACTAACGCAGACGGGATGGGACAGGTTATCATCGATGGCAGAAATAGAGTACTATAATAGAAGCAGGGGCATAGCTGATATCAAAAGCCATGACTGTGTTGGCTGCAAAGAATATCGGAGTGAGGGATTTCTTGCGTTTGTGCTGATGATTTGCATTTGCTTCTCTGTCAATATTTTAATCACTAAGAATCAGTTTAGAGCCACGTACGTAATATCTGAAAAACTCGCACTTCGAGTATTCGATAAGGTTATGTTGTAGTAGTTAATCAAGCAGGATATCGCGGATGCAACGAGGCTATCAAATCCTGACAACTAAAAGCTACAGGGCATTTACTTCTTGAAAGATATGTTAATGTATATGCATTAGCATGCAGCGCATTCGTGGTAAATATATAATACTTGCGGCAGGTGATAATTACATAAAAATGGGCGATCGAGTTATTCCTCTCAACCACGATGCTTTATCGGAGCTAGTCAATGATCCGGTTATTCTGAGGCTTGTCACAGTTGTAAACCTAACCAGCCTCTCGATCCTTGAACTTCTTGAATACAACTTTAGCCGTAATGATATCAGTAGGGGGTTGGCCAAGGGAGTTATCAAATTCGATAAATCCTCCTCATTACCTCCAGCACCGGAAGGTACAAGTAAGGAGGTCATTTACCATGTCCTAGAAACAGGAGACTATTACTTTGGATTATTGAGCAGCAAAGTGAGACTTACCGAAGTTGGTCTGTATCTGCTAGAAACCATAGAGGCACAAACTGCCCGTGGTGGACCTATGCCAAAGATGGAAAGCGAGCTACTATTAGAAGGTCTTGAAGACACGTCTGAAAACGTGCCGGATCGACCCTTCCGTTCGCCGTAGCTGAAGATATGTATTTTCTATGGCAGCTCCTCTGAATGCGGCGGATTTTTTTGAGGATCTATTCAAATTCCATTTATGTCCTTTGCAACAGCCCATCTCCTCGTCATGTCTACTACTACAGTTATTTCTCTATCTCGTAATACCACCTCGCACGCTCACCCCTCATGAAGTTTTCATTAGCATCCTCCTCTCTGCTCAAGGGAATAGCAGGCTTTCGCCCGCTGATTCTATACAAGAAGTTTTCTCTCTATAACTCTCATATAACTATTCCAGCTTGTAATTGTAGTGTAGTTACTCTTTCTCTTTTTGACCTTAATCAACTATTTGGCGGGTTGCTAAATAACCAATTCAAATGCAGTGCAATGCACAGTAATCCATCAGCATATATTATCTCTGCAAACATATTGATTGGATGGGCTACAAAAATAACACGGTTGATGACACCTTGGTTGAGGATTATATGACGGTGATAACATTGACTATGAACTTTAAGAATAGTGTTTTAGATATTGCAAAAAGGATGGTCGCGGAAAATATTAGCTCAATTGCTATAACAGACGACAAAAAGGAAATCATTGGTATCCTCACAGAACGAGATATTGTAAAGATCATTGCTAATGAAGTCCCCCCTGGGGGTATCA
>JBQGBZ010000172.1:0-1105 GCA_052038215.1 Nitrososphaera sp. | reverse complement strand
TGTGCACAAAATGGCTCTGTCATTGAAGGTATAAATCCTACCATTCCTTTTCCGTCCGTGAATGAAAAGATCTTTGCAGGTGCAGATCTTGTATTCTCCTCATCATCTTCGCAATAATAATGATCATCATTTACTGTGTTGCCATTATTTTCTATAGTCTCTGATGCTTGAAGGCCGCAAACTTCATTTCCAATCTTAGAAATGATCTCACTCTTGCTTACGACGAGCTCTGGCGACCAAATCCCAGAACCATCCAGGGGCATAAATTCGATGAAGCGAACAATACACCCAGTTTCGCGAGCAAAGTTTGCAAAATCTACGACTTCGTCATCATTCCATCCTCTCATAACCACTGTGTTTATCTTTACTTTCAGCCCAGCGTTTTCTGAGGCTTGAATTGAATTAAGAACCTTTTTCAGACCATCTACTCCACACATAGCTTTGAAGCGTTCTGCCTTGAAGGTATCAAGACTGATGTTTACACTCTGAAGTCCACTCCTTCTTAACAGATCTGCCTTATCTGCAAGATAAATGCCATTAGTGGTCATGCTAACCGATTTGATTCCACGTATTTCCGACAGCCCTGCAATCAGATTTTCCACTTTTGGCCTCGTCAGTGGCTCACCGCCTGTGACTCTTATTTTCTCAATGCCCAGTTTAGCCATTATGTGTGATATTCTTAAGAATTCTTCATAGCTTAGGACAGTATCCTTGGCAAGACTCCATTTTCTTGCAAGTGCTTCATTGTTGCTTCCAGCTTTGTCGTTGCTTTCCATATCCCTTGGCATGCAATAGATGCATTGCATATTACATCTGTCAGTTATCGAGAGCCTTAATTTGCGCGTAACTCTTCCAAATCCGTCAACAAGAGCTTTATTTGGAAAATTTCTATTATCTTCGTTTACTTTTGACATTTATTGTGAACCCTCCTGGTGGTGTACAGCTCTTAGCAAAATCACTTCTACATCTTGCCCTTTGTGCAACCTATCATCATCTTTTTGAGCTCCCCTGCTGTTATACTTCGCTATTACTATCCCATCAGAATAAGCCAATGTGGAAAGGAGGCTGGCACCAGTAGCAGATACTGGCTCAGCAAGAAACCATC
>JBQGBZ010000171.1:0-5664 GCA_052038215.1 Nitrososphaera sp. | reverse complement strand
TTCATGTCACTAAAATAATTCTTGGATCATATACGGAGTGGGTCCTTGTATAGGACATTTTCAAAAAGTTCCTTCTACTGCTGGTTCATTCATTCGCATTCTTCTTCTTCTTCTTCTTCTTCATTTCCTCATTTTTCCTTTCTAGGGAAAGAGATAAAGAATTGATGCAGTAGCGCAGGCGAGTTGGCTCTGGTACATCATCAAATACATGCCCAAATGTGTACCACACTTGGCAACACATGACCTCGATTCTTATCATACCATAGCTCCTGTCCATCGCTTCTTTTACACTTCCTTCATTAATTGGAGTGCCAGAAGCTAGGTCACCTAGTGCCAGAATCAAACTTGGTTCCAGAGTCAAATAGGCTATTGTCCGCAGCAGATACACTTGTAGATGCCCTTGTTCTTGCAATCATGATACTTTCCTGAAAACGGAGCTTCAGTGCCCCTATTCCAGCATACCTCGTACTGCTCAGGCTTCAGGTGATTTTTGTAATTAGGATTGTCTACCATGCAACAGTACTACACTTCCTTTTTTCACATTACTTATTTTAATCATTATTTTTTTCTTTTTCTTCAGTTGAAGCAATCTCCTTTAGGTGCTCTACAACTATAGGCAGAAACGCTCCTACGTCAGTTACAATTCCAATTGCCTGAGCAGTTCCCCTATCGATTAGCTTGGTCACTACTGGCTGGCTAATGTCGACTGCTACTACTTTGACTGATGCAGATAGCATGTTTCCTACTGCGATAGAATGTAGCATGGTAGATAGCATCAGCACCAGTTTGGCTTCCTTAATCACTTTCTTGTACTTGCGTTGTGCCTCAACAATATCGGTAATTACATCAGGCAAGGGACCATCATCACGTATAGACCCGGCAAGTACAAAAGGCACATCATTTTTTATACACTCATACATCACGCCACTTTTCAATAATCTTTTTTCAACTAGTGCCTTGAGCCCACCAGCTTTGAAAACCTCGTTGATGGCCTGCATATGGTTGCGATGTCCTCTGACTGCAAGTGTGCCGTCCTTGACACGCATGCCCAGCGAAGTACCCAGTAACGCATTTTCAACATCATGTACTGCAAGCGCGTTACCTGCAAGAAGGCCGCCGACATATCCCATCCTTATCAAAGAGGCAAGCGCTTCAGCTGCACCAGAGTGTACAAGCACTGGCCCTGACACTACAATCATCTTGCCGCCTTCCTTCCTTGTACTATAAATATCGCTTGCAACTTTTCGGGCAATGTGCTGAGTAGGGCGCTCGCTAGAACTTGCACTACTCATGAACTGGAAAATGTCAATACCTTCGCGTGGACGTTCCTGTGGGATTATCTTGACACCCTGTTCACCTACAACAATCATGTCACCACTGATAATGTCGCGCACCATCTTACATTCGGCGCAAGACCGCCGAATGTCCACTGAAATGCATTTGTCCATCATCATGTTATCAACATTTATCCATTGACCGCCATAGTAGACTTGAGTTGTGTTATTTGTGGTGCTGTAAAAGTCGTCAGGCATCACCATATCCTTTGGAGCAGGCTCTAGCTTCACCTCCTGCACTGACACAGGCTGGGCGCCTTCCCTGTATACTTGTTCAAGGATGCTTTCAAGATGTTCCTTACTTTTTCCCTTTACAAGCAGTCTGGCGTAACTTGGATCACTCTTCCTTTTGCCTACTGTGAATTCGAGTACTTGAAAGTCGCCCCGAAGATCCATGATACCATCAAAGATTCTTGTCAGTATCATTGAATCAATAAGATGTCCTCTTGTCTCTATTTCCTGCTCGAACATATCTGCCAAGACTATGCTCATAGGCTTATTTCGATATAAAAGCCATATCTGCTGGTCGTATTATCTTGTCGCATTATCTTGTCGCAGATACTTTTTTCTCAGCATTAGTTTGACTGAGCTCAGGAAACTTACTTTTACTAGTGATGAGCAGAGGCTAATGTTGTAGCAAAATTGCCATAATGAACTTAGCTAAATAGGAAGGGATAGCTTACCAAAGTATTCCTGCATGTTTTGCTCCGCCTTAATCTTGGCGATAATCTGATTCTTTACATCCTCTGAAAACCACTGTGCAATTGATTTTGCAATACCCTTCCTGTCGCAAAGGGCGATCATGTAGCCTGCATCCTCCTTGACCACTGCGTAAAGCGTCTCTTCGCCTACAGGCTCCCAGATGTTGCTTTTGTTATCTTTGAGGGCAAGAGCAGGCATAGCATGGCCTGCATAGTGTGTCAGCAACTCTTGTGCAGATTTTACACGTTTTTCTCCTATTTTGAGTGCCATGAAATACTGCATGCACTATTTCTTGGCCGATGCAGGCCTTAAAGATTTTAGGATTTCACTAACAATGTCATCAGCGTCACCAATGACGCTGCTTGCAGATTCAAAGAAAGGAGCCAGCAACTTTTCTGCGTATCCCTGCTTTGAATACTGATAAGCCTGCAGTGCCATCTCCAGCTTATCTATCCTGTGTACAAATCTAGCAATCTCAGTCCTATTATGCAGATATTCAAGCCAGATCTTTTCATACTCTTCTCTTATCTCTTTGGGAAGAGGGGATAGAATGTATTCCATTGCTTTTTTTTCTTTGACTAATTTTTGCTGAGCACTCACATCGCCAGGCATATAGTCGCCAACTATCGACTCCGCAAGGTCATGTATTAGGACCATCTTGATTACCCGCTGTGTATTAAAACCCAACATATCTGACAAAAGCATTGCCATGGTCGCCATTGAAAATGTATGGTCTGCAACTGACTCTGCGTCTTCAACTTTGACCTTTGAGACCCAGCCGGCGCGCCTGACAGATTTGAGATGCAAAATTGAATGAAAAAAAAGAGATAAGTCATCTACTGCTACCATTTTCTTGAGTCGCCTTCAAGAAGGCCTGATCCATGGTGTATTCTGTCTATATGCTTTGAAAGCTCTTCCTTGGTATCGAACTTGGAGGCACAGTAGGGGCAACTAACGCTATCCTTTTCATTGGCCATGCTTACTCATGGGAGCGACGACACCTACTTTAAATCTAATTGTCTTGAACTGACCCACCGCTGCTGGTGGATGCATTATTGGATGATCCTATTATTGACACATTGTTATCAACTGCTTGCGGCAAAAGATCGACAAAATATGCAAGCATTGTTGTCGTCAATGCCATCAACAAAGTGATGGCCAATATTATCAATACATTATAGATTTGGCCCACGGCCTATAATTCGGCGAAATGAGCTTTAGCCATTTTAATGTTAGTATCCATTGCAATTGGTGAAAGAATGCTGATAAATCACTTTCTCCAAGGTATATCCTGTATACCCAGCCTCTTGTTGACCAATCGAGCTGTCACAAATAGGAGATCTGAGAGCCTATTAAGATATACTATTATTGCAGGGTTTATTGACTGGTTCTTTGAGAGGGAAACAACAGCTCTTTCTGCTCGACGTGCAACTCCTCTACTAAGATGTAAAAATGATGCTTCTGTGCTTCCTCCTGGCAAGATAAAGAATGTGATCGATTCAAGTTCCGACTCAATTCTGTCAATAACAGGCTCTAACACAGATGCCATTTTTTCGGTGGTGCGAGGCGTCTTATCATCGCTCTGTGGCCAAGAAGGGTCTGCAAGATCTGAGCCAAGAACGAAAAGGTCATTCTGCACTTGCTCTAAGATATCTGCAATATCCGAAAGTAGATCCTTTTTTGGGTGCAGAAATGAAATTGCAAGACCGATGCTAGAATTTAGCTCGTCAACTTCACCGTATGCAGTTATTCGCAGATCAGCCTTATTGACCAGTTTACCGCCGATAAGCCTAGTTTCTCCCTTATCCCCTGTCTTGGTGTAAATCTTCATCCTCTTTTAGAGCAAAACAAGTGACAATTTAAGAATGTATTTGTTGGATAAAAAAGAAGAGGCCATTGAATTAAAATAGTGCCTTCGAAAATTTTATGTGTTCATGAAAAGGATAGCCGTAGTGGATGACGAGCCTGACATTACGAATGTCCTTAAGAAAGGACTTGAGCGCCATGGCTTTGCTGTAGATATCTTCAATGATCCACACGCAGCCCTTGCAAGTTTCCAACCTAAGTATTATGACCTTATGATAATCGATATCAGAATGCCTAGAATAAACGGCTTTGATTTGTACAGACAGTTGAAGAAGAGGGACACCAGCGTCAAGATCTGCTTTCTGACCGCATTTCAAATCTATTACGAAGAGTTCAGAAAGATGTTTCCTGCAATAGATGTCAAAGCATTTATCAGAAAACCAATCAGCATATCAAACCTAGTCAATCAGATAGATGCGGCTATCGCATCGAATTAGTATCAGCAGACTCATATCGCTCCTTAAGATAAGTTACAAGTCTTATTGCATCGATTTCCTTCAGGCTCTTTCTATATGACCTAATATACCTGCCGAAAGAGTCAATCTCGCTTTCAAGGTCAGGATATCTGTTCTTTGCTTCTTCGAGAATGTACGTGTATTTTCGATGTGGAAAGTAAATCTCTTTTGATAGTTTGACAAGCGCACGTTTTGCGTTTCTGCTGATAACTTTGTTTTTTTGTGCAAGGTAGAGATTATATCGTATGTCTACCATAGCCTCAGATTGTAACCTGTAATCTCCCTCAGGTGCAAATGTGACTGCTACTTCATCGTCGGCATTAAGCTTGCCACTCTTATAAAGTTGAAATATCTTGCCGATCCCTACCATTCCAAACTTTTCAAGCTCAACTGCCCTCAATGCGCCTAAACTTGCTGCACCTACCAACAACACTCCATTCTTTCTTATCAAATGATACACTTCGATCGGGGTGGGCGGATAGTCTTGGAGGAATACACCGTCGACAAACCCAACCGCCATTTCTGCTGCATCAAGATCTGCAGCTAGTCGCAAAAAGTCGACTTTTCTTGCAGGTGGTCTATAATCGGCGTCAAAGATTTTCTTCGCTTTTTCATGGTTCAGTGAAGGTCCTAGATATATTATTGGCTTGTCCATTGCTTAAAACACGACCTTGCCCGCAGGCCCATAACTGACTTTGTTATCTTGAAGGTCTCAAGCCCGGGTACTATTGCCCTCACTACGGGAATTCCAATATTCTGATTTGTCAAGTCGACGATTATTACCTGGTTCAGTCCCACATTCTTTAGCCGATAGAGAATCAAATTGATATCATCGAGAATATCTTCGTTAAAGAATGTCGGTACTTCTGAGAATTTAATCTTTTTTGTTGATCGCATAAACTGCCAAGCGCGTCTATCATCGGTATTCTCGTCATTATACTTGATCTTTCGGAGGTCATCTCTTGCTCCTTGGATGTTCGCAGCTCTAGTTTGTGATACTTCCGTGATTGCACGAAGAAGTGCTATCCTTGCATCAGGATGTGTCCCATGCCCCTCTGCAAGGTACCCATAGTCGTGACTTATCCACTCTATGCTACTAGCATTAAATGTTGGAATACCAATATCTGAGGTAATATTCTTTACCATAAGGGAAATGCCAGCATGTCTGAACTTTTCAACCAAGCTCTTTACAGGCTCAAAGTTAATTTCTTGAATATCGACGTCAGAGAATATGCTTGGATCATCGACAAACCTGTCAGCTAAAATGGGCGACACTGAAAATGCTGCAGCATTTAGAGAATGGACAA
>JBQGBZ010000170.1:0-1500 GCA_052038215.1 Nitrososphaera sp. | reverse complement strand
ACCATGAGATTCAAGCCATTCTATGACCTGCTCCTCCTTTTCGCTTTGTGCCATAACATCATCATTTGTATTATGATTGCCACCAACAGCACCAGCACCAACAGCAGTCATAGAGTTAGAATCAGATTTTAGAATTTCATTCCTTAATTTGGTAATATATGACCATTGTGCAGAATTTATACCTTCATGACTATTCAACCTCTGCATCAGAGATCTCCATTCCAAAATGGAATCAGATAGATGTGTGACAGATCTATTGGCAGCAGCGGCTGGATTATTCAACTCATGAGCAAGACCTGCAGCCAGGCTACCGAGCGCAATTAGCTTTTGATTATGTTCTAATACTGTCTCCAATGATTTAAGAAGGCGTGCCATTGAACTTAGAATTTGCTTAGTCATAGCAGGCGAACTGTACACCATTCGCCAGAATGCCTCTACGTCCCATCTTAGTAAATGGCTTTTCTCTGCAGCAAAAGCAGCACATTTATGATCTGAGAGCTGCTCACCAAGAATTATTAGAAGCTCTCCAAAGTGTTCTCCTGCATCATATGTGGAAAGGACTGCTTCTCTGGGCCCATCCTTTAAAATGACTTGTACCTTTCCCTTAAGTACTACATAGAATGCATCGTTCTGACCTTCGGCAATTATTTTGTCTCCCTTTTCATACCATTCCTCTTTTCCTTTTTCTAATGAATTTAGCTCTTGATCTGAAAGTCCGGAAAATAACCGTATTTGATGAAAAGCAGCTTCTCGATCAAGAGTTACATTGCCACTCTTCGAACTAATCGTCATACTCTTCTCATGTTAACTAGTGCTATTAGTATTTTTATATGTACTGCTAGACAAGATGCTGCTGCCGTTGTTATCTATTTGACACTCTTCAAATATTGATGTATTAATTGAACAGCAAGCGATCCTTCTCCAACACTTGTTGCCACTCTTTTTGTGGAGCCGTGACGTACATCTCCTGCAGCAAATACCCCAGGCACATTTGTCTCAAGTAAAAATGGGGCCCGATCTAGATTCCACCCTTTTGGATGTTTACGTCCATCTTGTACTAAATCCTGGCCTGTCAAGATAAAGCCATTTGCATCTCGTTCTATTAATTCAGCAAATGCTTCCGTATGTGGTACGGCACCTATAAATATATAGAGTGTAGAACATGGTACAGTACTCTGTTGTCCTGTTTGAGTATTGGATATGGTAACGAATTCAAGCCGATTGTCGCCCCGTACTTCCACAACCTTTGAGTTTAGTAATACATGTATGTTGGGTGTACCGTTTATTTGATTAACAAGATAGTGTGACATACTTTTGGCTAGAGAATCGCCACGGACAACAAGGGTTACTATCTTTGAATATCTGGAAAAGCCAATTGCCGCTTGACCCGCAGAGTTTGCTCCACCAATCATATATACATCTTCACCTTGAGATGATAGTGCCTCTAGCATGGAAGCGCCGTAATAAACACCAGCGCCAGTCAGTTTATCTATTCCCTTT
>JBQGBZ010000169.1:0-1202 GCA_052038215.1 Nitrososphaera sp. | reverse complement strand
CCAGGACAACGCCCTCTTGGTTGCGTGATAATAGTGTTCTGCACATGGAACCTCTCCTTGTCGAGCCATAGACGATCAGATGCTTGATTTCTGCACAGAAAGGCTAAAGGTCTTGGGCTGGCCCGCCTTATTCTTCCAGGTGACATCAACATTGATGGTCTTCATGCCTGTGGAGGGTACATCGGTATCGACTTCCCAGGTAAGGGTATATCCCTGAGGATTAGTTTCAGTATAGGTATTATCAGCCAACCCTGGATCTTTATAAGGCAGGGCCAGGAGCTGTTCGGCCCTATCTTGTGCCAGCGTTGTTGCTTGTGTCAAACGACTGGCTATAGTATTCGCCTGGATTGCTGCTATATGTACTCTCCCAAGTCCAAGAAGGCCTAAGGACAGTACAACAGTTGCTACTAATACTTCAATGAGTGTAAAGCCTTTTTCCGTTGCCACCATGGCTATGGCTCCTGTGGTCATCCTACAATGGAGTAATTAGTTTATTGCGGATCTGTATCGTTGTTGTCAAAAGGCGGCGGTGATAATGGTCGCCAAAATATCCATTAGGACAAGTTTTCGGAGGACAGAGATTGATGCCTTCTTTGTTTGCATATACAGTCGCATTGGTATATTTACTATCTTGCTTCCCTGTCCTGGCCAGCAATGCGATTGTTATGTATTCAATATTTGCTGGATCAAAGGTTATAGTCTTATTCCGATCAAAATATGTAAAATAGACAGCATCAATATTGCTAGCCACAATTTCCCATTTTTTTGCTGGATCGCCCTCTTTGTCATTAAATCTTTCCAGAGTCTTCAGAGCATCATTGAATCGGTAAGCAATTTGTTCATTGCTGTTTGATTCGATGGCACCACTACCGTCTGTATCCAGTGTAAAAGCGACAGTAAAATGATCCTTAGCGTAGTCCACGGCAAAAAGGTTATTTGGGGCAGGAAAAAACGTAACAAAACGGAAATTATCATTGGTCTCCTGTTTGGGATTGTAGCCCGCTGAACGTAGTTCTTTGGTCAGCAAATACAGACCACCCCTGAGATTTTGTTCCATTGCGGCTGCCTCATTCTGCATGGTGTAGGACCGCTGCTGGGAATGAAAGGTTTGATAGACAGCAACAATGACTACAGAGGAAATCACCATGGCTATCATGACTTCGATAATATTGAAGCCTTTTTGTCTCTTTCTCTTAGATACC
>JBQGBZ010000168.1:0-1191 GCA_052038215.1 Nitrososphaera sp. | reverse complement strand
CCAGGACAACGCCCTCTTGGTTGCGTGATAATAGTGTTCTGCACATGGAACCTCTCCTTGTCGAGCCATAGACGATCAGATGCTTGATTTCTGCACAGAAAGGCTAAAGGTCTTGGGCTGGCCCGCCTTATTCTTCCAGGTTACATCAACATTGATGGTCTTCATGCCTGTGGAGGGTACATCGGTATCGACTTCCCAGGTAGTGGTATATCCCTGAGGATTAGTTTCAGTATAGGTGTTATCAGCCAGCCCTGGATCTTTATAAGGCAGGGCCAGGAGCTGTTCGGCCCTATCTTGTGCCAGCGTTGTCGCTTGTGTCAAACGACTGGCTATAGTATTCGCCTGGATTGCTGCTATATGCACTCTCGCGAGTCCAAGAAGACCTATGGGTAGTATAACAGTTGCTACTAGTACTTCAATGAGTGTAAAGCCTTTTTCCGTTGCCACCATGGCTATGGCTCCTATGGTCATCCTACAATGGAGCAATAAGTTTATTGCGGATCTGTATCGTTGTTGTCAAAAGGCGACGGTGATAATGGTCCCCAAAATATCCATTAGGACACGTTACTGGGGGACAGAGATTGATGCCTTCTTTGTTTGTATATACAGTCACATTGGTATATTTACTATCTTGCTTCCCTGTCCTGGCCAGCAATGAGATTGTTATGTATTCAATATTTACTGGATCAAAGGTTATAGTCTTATTCCGATCAAAATATGTAAAATAGACAGCATCAATGTTGCTGGCCACAATTTCCCATTTTTTTGTTATGTCATTAAATCTTTCCAGAGTCTTCTGAGCATCATTGAATCGGTAAGCAATTTGTTCATTTCTGTTTGATTCAATAGCTCCACTACCGTCGGTATCCAGTGTAAAAGCAACAGTAAAAGGATCTTTAGCGTAATCCACTACAAATAGGTCATTTGGGGCAGGAAAAGACGTAACAAAACGGAAATTATCATTGGTCTCCTGTTTGGGATTGTAGCCCGCTGAACGTAGTTCTTTGGTCAGTAAATACAGCCCCCCCCCTGAGGTTCTGCTCCATAGCCGCTGCCTCATTCTGCATGGTGTAGGACCGCTGCTGGGAATGAAAGGTTTGATAGACAGCAACAATGACTACAGAGGAAATCACCATGGCTATCATGACTTCGATAATATTGAAGCCTTTTTGTCTCTTTCTCTTAGATACC
>JBQGBZ010000167.1:0-28664 GCA_052038215.1 Nitrososphaera sp. | reverse complement strand
TGCGTGTCAGTATGTCCTCCACAGGCAATCAAAGTGGACCAGTCAAACCTAGAATATCATGAAAAGTCCGCTGGCACATTCAATGAAGCCTTGGCTAAAAGTGGTGCACCTCCACCGCATGCGCATTAGGCGCGCCTTTTCTCCCTTTCCTCCTTCTTCTTTTATCTTGGAGCTTCTTGTTCCTTACTAGAAAATAGAGTTGCCAGTCATTGCCGATTCCTATATGGGGATATTCATACCCTCAGACATTTCGGCCAGGATAAAACAGTTCATGGCTTCCAAGATGGACTTTCCATTACTCGGAAAGGATGAGCTCTTGGCCGTATTCTACCTGTTTGGCAAAGACTACAAAGTTATTGGAGAATCTGAAGTCAGCGCTGCTAACGACTTGGCAAAAAGGACTGTCGAGCAAGTGGCAAGGGATATACGGGTCTACATCACTATGCCCCAAAAAATGGATGCAAGATTTACTCGGGAGAACTATACAAAAAGATCACTTCAAATAGTTGTTGATAGTGGTGGCTGGCAACCAGATGTAGACAGGAGAGTTGCAGGGGACCCAACAATATTATCGGACTGCTTTGCCCAACACGTTGCTTACTACAGACAAGGCTTCTCTTTTGAGCTCTTTCCTCCCCTTAAAGCGGAACAGCTCTCTAAAGCTTTAGAAAACAAGCTTGAAGGGAGGATGATCTTGCTTGGATTTAACGTCAAGAATGTGCAATCACTGCCATTCAAAAGCCCGCTTCATGAATTTTTCCAATGGATGCTAAAAATTTGAGGAATGGTCTGTTACTCGCACCATTTGCTTGACATCAAATACCATCACTTCTTTTGGTAAGTTAATTGCTAGCACACGCTCTTCTGGAGGATTGTATCTTAATACATGAATCAGAGCACCATCTTTACCAAATCTCTTGCCATTCCTCTTTTCAATTACTACTTCGGGATTAAATAAGGCGTCGAACTGGAAAAAGTAAGTCCCACCCCATACATTGACCGAGTATTCAACTCTATAATATGGAACCGACATCCTTGGAAACAGCAGTGCAGTGGCAGAGTGGAGGTTCTCTCCCTCCTCGTACATTCTGTTGTGATGGAAGGTATCAATAAAAGGTACTTTGGCGTAAACAGTAGAATTGAGGGATTTCCTTATGCATATTATTTCATACCGCTTGAATTCGTAGTCTGGCATGGTGGCGGGACCATACCTTGCGTCATCATGCAACATCATTTTGCGATTCACAAGGAACTTTTCCTTTGATTCTAAAAGACGCCGAACGTTCTCCACAAACTGGTGCTCGTTACATTCGTAAAGTGGCAATCTTATCCGCCAATGCCCTTAATTACTTTCGATATCGTCATCTTAGAGCCGCATATTGTGATTATTGGATCCTTTGGGTAGACATCTCCAATCTCTTCTGAGACGCTGATTGTCTCGTTGTCTCTGATGTATAGCATCTTGGTCCAGAACTTGCCGTCAGCAACAATTGTAACAGTATCGTCTAGCAAAAACCCAATTTCAGAAAGGCTGGCCTGCACTCTCTCAAATGGTATAAGCACAGAAATTGATTTCAGTTTTTGTCCGCCTTTCTTTTCTTGCACAGATATTTTCTGTGTGTTTCAGGTATAAAAATTGGTCGCAGGTTAGATAAAATATAATATTTCTGTTGTAGGTGTTCATCTGACACTTTTGTCATAGTGAAAAAAGAAGAAATGCTATATTTATCACTGCATGCTCTGTAACTTCCTTCCTTTAGATATTATGATAAGTTGCAAAGTATCTGTTATAACCACAAATAGGATTCTCTTTTCCGTCTGCACTAATCAGATAATGACAATCTAGCGCATATGAGGGCCTGTTGCATGTCTTGCCTCTTCTCTTTCTATTGCACTTTTAGACAGGACTATTTGACAAGATCTTTTTGTCCTTTTTAATTTGTTGAATAACATAGGATTTAGGAGAAAAATATTGGTCCTTCATTAGGTGGGATTTCTGCATTTGTTAATTAGAACTAATAATAGTATTATCCTATTGTAAACAGGTTTTGGCAGTATATATGAGGATGGACCATGACTCGAGATGTATATCAAAGATAACAAATAACGAACCCACCACATAATTAACATATAATAGTAGGAGATTAAAAGAAAGGGTAGCGCGGATGTGGCAGAGTGGTCTTCTTTTTATGCGAACATAATAATGCGTCGGCCTTGAGATGACAAGCGCCGGTGAGCCGATTCGCCCTCGGGCGATCAGGAGTTCGAATCTCCTCATCCGCGCCAACATGTTCTTGTAATAAGAATCATCATATTTTCCTTGGGGATTCGCGGTGTTGTCGGTCCTTTACTCTCTGGCTATGCTCCGACTTGATCCTACGCTCAAGTCGTGCTACAAGCTCCTTTGACGCACTTAGTGGATCATAGCCCACCGCCTTTGCATCTATCACACCATATGATGTGATAAGGCGGGTCCGAAGTGAATACTTGCGCGTCTTGTGCTTGTCTGCATACACAACTATTGATCTTACATCTCCAAGCTTGCCTTGAATCTTCTGTAAAAAGCGTGCAAGTTGCTCTTGAATTTCTATTCTGTCTTGCCCATCTTCGAGATGGGCCATGTGAATGATGGGCTCGTTGGTCTTCTTGGGTAAGATAAGCTCTAGCGCATCCTTTGGGGTGACTATACCCATCGGCCTTCCATCTCCAACCACAATCGCTTCTTCATTCCGTCTAAAGTGGTCTGTCATAACATTGAGCTTTGTGCCCCGTTCTACTGAAACGGCCCTTCTTATAATGTCTTTTACCTTGACATCTTTGATACCCGCAGTTCCAGCAGAGATTGCTGCAGACTTGCTTGTGCGCTCACGCGGAGTCGCAATTATCTTAGCTATATCAAGGATACTCAATGTCCCGCGAAGTACTCCTTTTGTATTTATCACAGGCAGCCGCGAAATGTTATACCTTCTCATTTTAGAGGTTGCATCAGCAAGCGAGTTATCCTCTTCTATTACTATCGCACCAGACATGACTTCATCTACAATAGCATGCCCAAAGTCTGCAGTCGACACAAGGTCCGTTTCGCTAACAATACCTACAAGCCCGCCGCTGTTTTCCACCACCGGCATAGCCCGATTTCCACTCCCAATTACAAGTTGGGCAGCTTTTTCAATGTCATCATCTTTACTCAATGTCGATGTCTTGACTATATGACCTTTCAATTTCGAAGAAGGCTGTGCAGCTGAGTTAATGATTTGCTTAGCAAATATCATGCCTAGGTATTTGCCGGTTCCATCCACTATCGGTATTTGATTAATTGACCTGTCAGCCATAAGGTTTAATGCTTTTGCAGCCGTGTCCTCAGAGGTAAGAGCAACGATGTCTGTCACCATTATTTCTGATACTTTCATTCAATAGAACATCCTGGTGTTTGTTATTTTAAACTTACACATTGTCTGCAACATAGTTATAATGCTTCTCTATTATTTTAACTAGGATAATGGATAAAGAGCGGCGGCTGGTAATTGTAGCAATAGTCGCTGTAACGTTGGCTGCGGTCGCAACTGCTTTTTTCACACCTTCGCAAACTACACTTCCCATACCTGAGCCGGGGCAGAGCGGCGCCGGCAACAACAATACTCGCTCTGGCGTTCAGGTGCTTGCCCAGAATCTCGATGTGCCTTGGGCAATTGATATCGCAGAGGACGGTACGCTCTTTTTCACAGAAAGGACGGGCAGGGTCATGGTTATAGACAGGAACGGTAGTCTTCTTTCAGATCCTGTAGCCTACATCAATGTTATGCAGAATGGCGAATCAGGGTTATTAGGATTGGCACTTCACCCAAATTTTACTGAGAACCATCTGCTTTATGTCTACCACACTTACTCTAATGATTCATCTGTTTTGAACAAAGTCCTAATGCTTACAGAAGATGACAACAAGATAGTTGAGTCAAAAGTCATCATCGACAACATCCCTGCTGCCGACAGGAATGATGGCGGTAGGATCAAGTTTGGACCCGATGGCAAGCTGTATATTGCCACAGGTGACGCAGGGCATCCCGAACTTGCCCAAGACGCTGGATCACTTGCTGGCAAGGTTTTAAGACTCAATTCTGACGGCAGCATCCCAGAAGATAACCCTTTTGAAGGCTCACCTTTATATTCTTACGGACACCGCAATATTCAGGGGTTAGCATGGCACCCCCTGACAGGAGATCTATACGCAAGCGAACACGGGCTTGAAGGAGATGATGAGATCAATATCATCAAACCTGGGAGTAACTACGGCTGGCCCATTGAAGATTGCAACGCAGAAAAGTTTGAAAAGCCCATCTTATGCTTCAACCCTGCGATAGCTCCTGCAGGAATGACATTTGCTGCTTTAGATAACTTAGGCTACCAAAACGACATATTGCTTGCCACTCTGAAGGCTCAACATGTTCGTCTGGTCGATTTAGAATCTAATGTGGAAAGCAATATCCTGACAGGTTTTGGAAGAATACGGGATATTGTAGAAGCTGCTGATGGCTCGCTTTATGTGGCTACAAGTAATAGAGACGGAAGGGCAGTACCTTCGCAAAATGATGACAAGATTTTAAGGATCATCAGCCCGCAATAGCATGACCGTAATGACAACAGAGAAAAAAATCTATAAGATGACCAGGGAAGAGCGCCTCGAGTACATAAGAAAGGCTACTCAAATATCGGGGGACATTGAAGCAATGCTTCAACCACTTTCCTTTGAAGATTCAAACAGGATGATAGAAAATGCCATCGGAATTATGTCTATTCCAATGGGTATTGCCACCAATTTTGTCATAAACGGTAGGGAATATGTGATACCAATGGCCATAGAAGAGCCCTCAGTTATTGCTGCTGTTAGCAAGGCTGCAAAAATAGCCAAGGTCAGGGGCGGATTTATCGCGGAGGCTGACGATTCTCTTATGATAGGGCAGGTGCAAGTTGTAAAACTTGGCAATGTAAAACATGCTACAACTAAAATATTGAGAAATAAAAGTCAGCTACTCGCTATGGCGAATTCAAATAGTAAGTCTGTGGTTGCAATCGACTTGCGAGTGCGACTACTGCGTGACAAAAGCCCAAACAATATGGGCAACATGTTGGTAGTAGAGTTGGTTATAGACACCAAGGATGCCATGGGTGCAAATGTGATAAATACTATGTGCGAAGCAATAGCGCCACACGTAGCCGAAATTACGGGTGGCGAAGTTGTGTTAAAGATCTTATCAAATTATAGCACTAAAAGAATGGTAAGATGCAGGGCGACCTTTGACAAAGATGAGCTTGGCGGCAGCCAAATTGTTAAACGTATACTCTACGCTTATGCACTTGCTTATTCTGATACTTACCGTGCGGTTACCCACAACAAGGGGGTCATGAACGGTATTGATGCAGTTGCGCTTGCCACAGGACAGGACTTTCGCGCAATTGAAGCTGGCACGCATGCATACGCTGCAAGGGACGGAACCTATCGATCGATTACTACCTGGGGCAGAACAAAAGCAGGCGACTTGGCCGGTGCGATCGAGTTGCCCTTGGCAGTAGGCGTTGTTGGAGGAGTAGTCAATGCCCATCCTACTGCCAAGTTTGCGCTTCAAATCTTGAGCGTTAAAAGTGCAAAAGAGCTAGCAACTGTGATAGCTGCTGTAGGTCTTGCACAGAATCTGGCCGCGATAAGAGCACTATCCTCAGAGGGCATTCAAGCTGGCCACATGAGGCTGCACGCAAGGAAATTCAGTAAGTAGATATATATCCAGTAAAAGTACTTTTCTCAAACTGTCCATCATATAATGCCTACTGTAAAATTTGCAATTCCAAAAGGAAGTATTGAGGAGGTTACATTCAATCTACTAGAGCAGGCATGGCAGCATGTGAGCGGCCGCGGTCGCACATACAGAGTGAAATTGGGTGATCCTGCGATTGATGTCAAAATTCTGAGACCGCAGGAGATCCCCACTTATGTTCAGGAGGGCTTTTATGATGTGGGCATCACCGGCAGGGATTGGATACTGGAGGCAAAGGCAGACGTTGAAGTACTGCTAGACCTTGAGATTGGCCGCGTCAAACAGGTAATTGCTGCCCCAACCAGCTTTCCATTCAATAACCTAAGCGACTTAATAGCCGACTTTGCCGGGAATAATAAGACGTTGAGAATATCTTCAGAGTACCTCACCACTACTTCTACTCATATCAAGTCAAATGCCATATACAAGAAGTACTATGGCAATGCCGATCCTATGATAATTACCCCCTGGATGAGGCTAGGTGAAAATAAAAAGGTCGAGATCTTTCTCTCATTTGGCGCTACAGAAGCCAAGCCACCAGAGGATGTAGACGCAATTTTCGATATCACGGAGACTGGTACCACACTCGCTCAGAATAAACTCAAAATAATAGACACGGTAGCCGAATCTACTGCAGTGCTGATGGCAAATAGAAAGTCTCTCAAGGATCCGGCCAAGCGAGAAAAAATAGCCGACATGATTGCGCTACTCCGAGGCGTCGTAGAGGGACGGAAAAAGCTCCACATATTTGTCAACGTCAAAAAGGAAAAGTTGGAAAGACTGTTAAAGGAATTGCCTGCACTTAAAAGGCCCACTATCAGCCCACTTTCTGAGGAGGGCTGGTACGGTGTCAACACCGTAATTGACAAAAATGAATTTATCATGATAGTGCCAAAGTTGAGAAAGCTGGCACAGGGCCTAGTGGTATTGGAGCCAAGGCAAATACTAGCACTTGACGAAATAAACTTGGACGGATATTCCTGATGAATATAATTTACGTCACCGACCCAACTAGTGAAGCTGTACAGCTTCGCAAGGCAACTGCAATTCAGGACTCATTCTTGGAAGACACTAAGGCAATAATGAGAGATGTCGCAGAACATGGCGACTCTGCAGTTTTCAAATACACGTCAAAGTTTGACGGCACAATGCTTTATTCACTTCGAGTTAGTGAACAAGAGATGAGGCAAGCATATGCACAGGTCACAAAGGATCAGATAACGGCAGTTAAATTGATGAAACAGAGTCTTCTCAAAAGCGAGATGGCAATCCTGAAGCGGCTAAAAGGAATGGTAGTATCCTCATCTGAGGGTATTAGAATAGATCGCATGGTCAAGCCAGTTACAAGCATTGGATGCTACATTCCAGGTGGTAAGGCCAGGTATCCAAGCACAGTCGTCATGTGTGCAGTGCCTGCCAAGGTTGCTAATGTGAAAAGGATTGTAGCAATATCTCCTCCAAGAAAGGATGGCACAGTTGATCCTCTAACATTGGTAGCTGCAGATATTTGCAGAGTCGACGAATTCTACAAGATAGGCGGTGCGCAGGGGATAGCTGCACTTACCTATGGTACACAATCGATTAGACCTGTCAGCAAGTTAGTGGGCCCTGGAGGGATGTTTGTTACTGCTGCAAAGCTAGTTGCTTCTGCAACCGTGTCCACAGACATGGTAGCTGGCCCAACGGAGCTACTGATATATGCCGATGCAACTGCTAACCCATATCTTATTGCTGTTGACCTGATCTCGCAAGCTGAGCACAGCACTGATACTGTCTGCGGCCTTGTGACTACATCGAGCAAGCTAGCATCAGAAGTGCAGAATCAGGTAGAGTCTATAATTACAAGAATTACACGGTCAGATATTGTGAAAAAGAGTCTAAAAAACAATGGCTTTATAGCCATTTGTAGGAATGAAGGTGCTTGTATTGAATTTGTAAATGAGTTTGCGCCAGAGCATTTAGAAATAATGTGTAAACATGCTGAAGTTATTTCCAAGAAGGTTGATTCAGCTGGACTTGTGCTGATTGGACAATACGCACCATCATCTGCAAGCGATTACAGCCTAGGTTCAAATCATGTGCTTCCTACTCTGGGGTTTGGCAAGTCCCGCGCATCACTATCAGTACTTGACTTTGTCAAGATAGTAAACAAGGTGAAAGTAGACAAGTCCGGATTGGCGAAGGTGAATAGATCCATCAGGGAAATTACTTCTGCAGAGGGGCTCTTGAATCACTATGAAGCAGTGAAGGCGAGGATGAATGAAAAAAAAGAATAGCTGGCTCAATAATAACATCAAACGTATAACTTGGCTTGACCACTATACAAAACCTGAAAAAGTAGAAGGTGCAATTAAGCTAGACTCAAATGAAAATTTTGTGCTGGATAAGGATTTTGTCGAAAGCGTAGCAACTGAAGCTGCAAAACAAGTAGATCTCAGAGAATACCCCCTTGGCCAGATAGATGAGCTCTATGATCAGCTTGCCACATATGTTGGCGTAAGTGGAGAGTGTGTGGCTGTTGGTAGCGGGTCTGACCAGATAATTGAACTGTTGCTATCAACTGTTGGAAGTAGAAGACGTGCTACCGTGTTTTCTCCCACATTTTCATACTTTATTAATAGGTGCGAGCTTCATGGTATAAAGGTATACCAGGTTCCCCTAAAGCCCGATTTTACTCTTGACAGAAAGGCATTTGTAATGGCTGCAAAGAGGTCAGATCTTATTTACATCTGCTCGCCAAATAACCCTACGGGCAATCAACTTGATAGACAGGAGATGATCGAAGTCGTAGATTCACTTGAGGACAAACTTGTATTGATCGATGAGGCGTATGTAGATTTTGCAGATTACTCATTGTCAGACGAGGCAATAAAACGTAATAATGTAATAGTAGTTCGTACACTATCAAAGGCATTTGGTCTTGCAGGCGCAAGGGTTGGCTACATAGTGTCAAATAGAAAATTTGTGAAGGTATTCAGATCTATAATTCAGTCTCCTTACCCCATAAGCACTCTTTCGCTTGCAATTGCATCAGGTGTTCTTGCAGATACCG
Organism: Nitrososphaera sp.; assembly: GCA_052038215.1. Taxonomy (GTDB): domain Archaea; phylum Thermoproteota; class Nitrososphaeria; order Nitrososphaerales; family Nitrososphaeraceae; genus Nitrososphaera. The sequence goes on along the minus strand of JBQGBZ010000167.1, from coordinate 19,805 downwards.
ATCAAGTCAAACAGACTATCAAATCTGTGAGGAGTGAAAGGGAGAGAGTGTTTGCAAGATTGGCAAAAATTGATGGAATTAAGATTTTCAGATCGGATGCTAATTTCATCTTCATCGAGGCAGGCAAGAACTACCACGCAATTGCAAGAATTCTCAACGACAACAGAATTGTAGTAAAGCTGTTGGGTAATATTGCTAATCACAAAGGCTGCATGAGAATCACGATAGGTACTAGAGAAATGAATGACAAGTATCTTCAATGCATAGAACAGATAATTTGACGTATGATTGTATACTCTTTGACATTGACGGTGTGCTAGTTGACATTCGTAAGTCCTACAATGCTGCCATCAAAGAAACTGTGGAGTATGTGCTCAAATTTATCACTGGCAATTCTTTTCAAGCCTTAGTCACAGATCAGATTATTTTGAAGTTTAGGCAGAGCGGTGGCTTTAACAACGACATAGACACCAGTTATGCCATAATTCTTGCAATACTTGCTAACCCTCCAAAGAACCTCTCACAGGGAAGGGAGTTTCTTGCCAAGGTAGCAGAGAACTGTGACGAGAGTGGCTATGTCTCTGTAGAAAAGTTCCTTGCTATTTATGACATCGACAGGTGGAAAAAAATACTAGCCTATCCTGCACCACTTAAGGAAACCATGCTTGCACGAGTATTTGATGAAATATTTTATGGGCCTGATCTGTTCAGAAAGCAGGATCATTTGGAGCCCAAATATTGTACTGCTGGCAGGCCGCTGATAAAAAATGACAAGCTCGTGGTAAGTGCTGAAACCATGAATAAGCTTAACAAAATGTTCGACGGCAGTCTTGCATTAGTCTCTGGCAGAAGCAGAGTGGCTGCAGAGTATTCGCTCCAACCTATAATAAAATATTTCAACCATGATGCATGTGTTTTTTTAGAGGATAAAAGACGAGAACATGCCAAACCAAATCCCTACGCAATCAAATATGCGATGAAAGTAATGCGCGCAAAAACTGCAGTCTACGTGGGCGACTCTGCAGAAGATCTACTTATGGCAAGACGGGCGGAGAAAGAGACAGGAGCAAAAATTGCGTTTGTAGGGGTCTATGGCAACAGCTCTGAACCAGACAAAACAATAGACAAGTTCAAGCAAGAGAGTGTAGAGGTGATTATAAGGAGCGCCAATCAACTGCCGAACATAATAAATAAAGTACACACTTGTAGTTTAACACACATTTGGCTTCTGCCAGAAGAAAGGCGAGAATTGAAAGGGTCACAAAGGAGACGGCGGTAAATGTTAGCGTTAATCTTGATGGCACGGGTAAGACCCACGTCAAGACGCGTCTTTCCTTCATCGACCACCTGATCACATCAATTGGTAAGCACGCCATGATCGACATCACACTCAATGGCGAGTCAAAGGATGATATAGTACACCACTTAGCAGAAGATGTTGCTATCGCATTGGCTCAGAGCATAGACAAAGCGTTAGGTGATAGAGCAAAAATCATACGATTTGGCTATGCACTCATACCGATGGATGAAGCACTGGCATACGTGTCGATTGACTTAGTCAAGCGACAATTCTATAATGTGCAGCTGAAACTTACCCGAGATAGCATTGAAGGAATACCCAGAGAAGATCTTGAACACTTTGCAAGATCATTGATGCAGAACCTAAATGCATGCACTCATATGGTAGTAGAATATGGTGAAAATGATCACCACAAGGTTGAAGCAGCACTCAAGGCTTTTGCAGTGGCACTTAGGATGGCCAGTAACGTCGATAGTAGAAGGAAAGGTGTGCCAAGTGCCAAGGGGGCCATGCAATGACAAAAATAGCGATTTTTGACTATGGTGCAGGCAACCTCTTCAGCCTCAAGTCTGCGCTTGAGCGCAACGGCGCAGAAAGTGTTGATATAATTTACAATCTAAAAAAACTGTCAAAATTTGACGGTCTAGTACTTCCCGGTGTCGGCAATTTTGATCCTGCAATCAGATCAATAGAGGATAGTGCAGGCTATCTTGCTAAAGCCATTGACAATTGCATGCCGTTGTTGGGAATCTGCCTTGGTATGGAGATACTCTTTAACAAGAGCGAGGAAGGAAAATTGGAAGGGTTGAAGATATTAAATGGCGAAGTGATAATGCTCCCAAAAGGAAAGGTCAAGGTTCCCCACATGGGATGGAACAACCTCAAAATAAAGGCCCAGAGCAAGCTGCTAAAGGGAGTCAATGATCAATCGTGGGTTTATTTTGTGCATTCTTACAAAACTGTACCAAAAGATCTTAAGTTAGTAGTGGCGACATCCGATTATGGTGTAAGCATCCCTGCAATGATTGAAAGGAATAATCTGATCGGTGTCCAGTTTCATCCAGAAAAGTCGGGCGATGTTGGTGCGCTTATGATAAAGAACTTTATCAAACTGTGCAAAAAAGAAGCGAAATGAAAGTCATTGCAGCAGTTGACATCATGGGAGGAAGCGTAGTCAGGCTCGTCAAGGGGGATCCTGCTAGCAAGGTTGAATACAGCAATGATCCTGTTGAAACTGCAAAAAAGTGGGAGCTTGCTGGCGCTGACATGCTGCATGTAGTCGATCTCGATGCAGCGTTCTCTACGGGCAATAATTCTGGGCTAATCGCAAGGATCTCTGAAGCAGTCAGGGTCCCCTTGCAGATTGCAGGCGGCATTAGATCAGTAGAAAAAGCTGAAGAGATTTTATCAATAGCAACAAGGTTAGTGATTGGCACTATGGCCTATAGAGAACCGGAGGTCGTAAGAAAGCTTGTCAAGAAGAAACCAGGCAGAATAGTAATCTCAGTTGATCAAATGGACGGCACGGTTATGATGAAAGGCTGGAAAGAGTCTACGGGAATGAGGGTTTCAGATGCAATATCACAGTTTATCGCGATAGGTATTGACGAGTTTTTACTCACGAGTATTGATCGCGATGGGACATTGCAAGGTCCGGATATCAAAACCTTAGCAGATGCTTCTGTGTATGCAAGAATAATTGCAAGCGGAGGGATCTCAAGCATAGAAGATGTGATAAAGATCAAAAATGCAGGCTGCAGCTCGGTCATAATCGGAAAAGCTATGTACGAATGCAAAGTGAGCATCGAAAAGGTAAAGGCAGTGTCATAATGACCCTTGCGAAAAGAATAATCCCTTGTCTTGACGTCGATAACGGTAGGGTTGTCAAGGGAGTACATTTTGCAGAGGTCAAAGACGCTGGTGATCCAGTAGAGCTTGGCAAAAAATATCGCGAACAAGGAGCCGACGAGCTAGTCTTCCTGGACATCACAGCTTCACAGCAGGGAAGGGACACAATGGCAAATATCGTGAGAAAGGTGGCAGGAGTTATCGATATACCATTTACAGTTGGAGGCGGCATCAAAAAGCTTGAAGACGCACGCGACATCCTGCTTTCAGGAGCAGACAAAGTCTCGATCAACACTGCGGCAGTCAAAAATCCTGAACTGATTACCGAGCTAATGTCTACCTTTGGCAAACAATGCATTGTAATAGCAATAGATGCAAAGAGAAATTATAATATTGAAAAAGACAAAATGATATTCAAGGATAAGGGTGGGAGGAAATTTTGGTTTGAGGTCAGGGTCTATGGGGGCAAAGAAGGAACAGGACTCGATGCTATCAAGTGGGCCAAGGAAGTTGAGCAACGCGGTGCGGGGGAACTATTGCTGACAAGCATCGATGCTGACGGCACTGAAAATGGCTATGATATAGAGCTGACAAAATCTATATGCAAATCAGTGCCAGTGCCTGTAATTGCCTCGGGCGGCTGCGGAAAGGCACGCCATATGCTCGAAGTGTTTGAAAAGACAGACGTTGACGCCGCATTAGCGGCATCGATATTCCACTACGAAAAGTCAACTGTCGACAAGGTAAAGAAATATCTAAAGAGAAATGGAATTAAGATTAGAATATTATAATAATAATAATAAGAATAAGAATAATAGTAATAACAAAATTAATAACAATATAAAGAAGATGTCACATTCAATCATCATATTATGTTTAGCACTAGGCCGAGTAACATCACATTTGAAAACCACTTGGAAAAGATGAAAGAGCCAATTAAACCAATAATGGTGGACTTACGAAAATTTGTAACATCACTTGGTAGCAATGTGATAGAAGAGGTAAGACCCCACAGAATAGTGTATTCCAAGACCCTCAACTTCAGAACATTTCTTGACATAGAGTCAACTGATGGAGAGTCTTTGAAGCTGTCGATAAGACATGGCAGAGGTATACCACCGTTATCTCTCATAGTCATGACTGCAGAGGAAGTAGCCAGTGCAAAGAAGCAGATAGCTGAGGCATATCATAAAATTCAGTAATTAGTTGTTGTTGTTGATAGTAAAGCTGGCAAACTCGCCACTATACTCCTCAAACCTTACATCTACGTCATCTACTCTTGAGTTTGGAGGGCCTACATGGCACCACTCTATCACACCATTGACATCGGTCTTGTTGCCTTCAAAGACTGCTTCTACACGACCATCAGATAAATTGCATACCCAGCCAGTAACTTTATGTTCAATCGCTACTTGTTTTGTATTCTGTCTGAAATAAACTCCCTGCACCTTGCCTTTGACGAATACATGCGCGCGAGTTTTTCCCTCGGTATTGTTCACTTTTACTCATTCTAATTGTTGATTTAAAAAACGTTCCCGCTAGCAAAAATATTTCGGCGGTGATGATGGCGCCTGTTACTCTAGCTCTCCGCCTTCTTCTCGGAACAACTGTTCGTAGGTGGTTCCTTTTCTTACCAGCCTGAACTTGCCATCACTATCTTTCATCACTATAGGGGGCTTAGTTTGACAGTGAAATGGCATATTGAATACGACAGAGTATGCACCTACGTTGTAGATAGATATATACCGTCCAACCTCTGACTCACTCAGGTTTGACGCTTTAGACAGCGGGAAGACATCATATGTATCGCAGAGCCTTCCTGCTAGATGAGTATTCTTTACCGTGGCAAGTGTAGCAGTTGTCGTCTTATCTATGCTGTGTGACAATACCGGTACCACTTCTTGTGGATATTCCTGCTTTAGTAGCGCAGCATCAAGTAAGATATGGTAGCCTGCGTCTACAATCACTATCTTGTGCTCATTATATTCTTTGGTATTCACTATCCTTGAAACAAGTATTGACGATTCTGCCACTAAGAAGCGGCCGCTTTCTATCATGAGAGTAAATGTACCATGCGTCTCGGCTAGCTGATTCAGTTTGCTGATGTGGTTTTCTGCCATCTGTGCTGGCGTTGGCACAGGGTCATTGTAGAATATCGGTGTTCCACCACCAATGTCAAATGTATTGACTTGGAAGGTCGGGTTTTCCCTTTTCATCTTGGACATGAATGCATCCATTTTATCTAGCGCATGAGTATAGCATGAAAAATCTGTGATCTGAGATCCTAGGTGAAAATGAAAGCCTTCAAACTTCAAGAGGTCGCTTCCCATCAAATGCTTGACCATCTTAGCTGTGCTGTCTATGGTTCCGCCGTTGAGTGGTACTCCAAACTTGCTGTTTCGATATGAAGCGCGAACTTCAGCCTTGACACCGACTTCTGGATTCACACGTATCATTGTCAGTGGCATTGGCATAGCACCTCTACATACCTTGCTTGCAGCCTTGGCTAAGTTTGTCATTCCATTAAAAGAACTGACGACAATCCTTCTAACACCGCTTTGAAGGACTTCAATGTATTCTTCTAGCTCCTCTGTGACACTTGTATAGATTATACTCTCTGGATCTACTTTGCACTGTTTGATGAAGTAGAGCTCGCCAAGCGATGTCAGATCAAATGCTATACCATCCTTCATGAACGCTTTGATAACAGCAGGGGTAAAGTTGGCTTTGATCGAGTATGCTACTTTGACTTGGCCCTTGAATTTTGAATACGCCTTGTGCAGCTCTTTTGCCTTTGCATGAAGTGTATCCTCATCAATGAGATAAAGTGGTGTGCCATACTGTGCAACTAGTTTGTGTATGTCAACAGGTTTAACAAATCGATTTAGATTAACCGGGGTTGGTTTTTCTACGAGTTGGATTTGGGAATTTTCAACCAATTTCTTTTAGTTAGGTGTATCATAAAACCAATAACTTAAAAACATTTGCCCCTAGCAAAAAAGGTTTTTCCACTCTGTATGTTTCTACATTAGAAAAAAAGAACTTCCAGAAAAAGTACAACAAAAAAGAGAAATAAAAAAAAGAGAAGTCGGTTGGCTTAACGATAGTAGGGGACTGCTTTTTCTGTCGGCTTTCCTTCTCTCTGTGTTTTAATCTTCCTCACTGCTTCTTCGAAATGACGTAACATTACATGTGCTTCTGAGGCGTGTTTAGCTGCTTCTTCTGGCGTCGGATACTTTGCCAAGTATTCGTGTAGCACAAGTGAGACAGCTGTGTTTGCTACCGCACTTGTGTCTGCTCCACTAAAACCTTCCGTCATCTCAGAGATCTTAACAAAGTCCACATCCGAACCCATTGGTTTGCCCTTTCCATGTATCTCCAATATTCTTTGTCTTGCTGATTTGTCTGGCATTGGGACAAATACTATCTTGTCAAATCTTCCTGGACGCAATAGCGCGGGGTCAATCATATCTGCTCTATTAGTTGCAGCGATTACTACTACGCCTGAAAGCGCCTGTATGCCGTCAAGCTCTGTCAGAAGCTGAGACACAACTCGCTCTGTCACCATACTATCTCCTCCCATACCTCTTGTAGGAGCAATTGAGTCGACTTCATCAAAGAACACTACGCAGGGAGCTGCCTGCCTGGCTCTTCGAAATATTTCTCTAATACCACGCTCTGATTCGCCAACCCACTTACTCAGTAGCTCAGGTCCTCTTACGCTTATGAAGTTAGCTTCAGATTCTGTCGCAACAGCCTTTGCAAGCAATGTCTTGCCAGTTCCAGATGGTCCGTGCATCAAGACACCCTTTGGCATGGTGTGTCCAAGCTTTGCATACAGATCAGGATATCTCAGCGGCCACTCTACTGCCTCCTGAAGCTCTCGCTTCACCTCTTCTAAACCTCCAATTTCAGACCACGGAATGTCTGGCGATTCAAGGTACACTTCTCTCATGGCAGATGGCATCACTTCCTTGACTGCATTTTCAAAGTCGTTCATTGTAACTATCAACTTGTTAAGTACCTCCGGTGATAATTTTTCGTCTTCAAGGTTGAGCTCTGGTAATACCCTTCTTAAACACTTCATTGCTGCCTCTTTGCAGAGATATTCCAAGTCTGCCCCAACAAATCCGTGTGTCACTCCTGCGATCCTATCTTGATCTACGTCAGTTTCAAGTGGCATGTTGCGCGTATGTATCTGCAGTATCTCCAACCTTCCGCGCTTATCTGGAACTTTAATTTCGATTTCTCTATCAAATCTGCCTGGTCTTCTCAGAGCAGGATCGATTGCGTTTGGTCTGTTTGTGGCTGCAATAACAATAACTTTTCCCCTTGCTTCAAGGCCGTCCATTAATGACAACAACTGGGACACTACCCTTCTCTCTACTTCTCCTGTAACCTCTTCACGTTTTGGAGCAATAGAATCGATTTCATCTATGAATATAATTGATGGTGCCTTTTCCTTTGCCTCTTTGAATATTTCCCTCAACCTAGCTTCTGATTCTCCGTAGAATTTGCTCATGATTTCAGGTCCTGATATGCTAATAAAGTGGGCATTGCTTTCGTTTGCAACAGCCTTAGCTAGAAGCGTCTTGCCTGTGCCTGGAGGGCCATATAACAACACACCTTTTGGCGCTTCTATACCAAGTTTCTCGAATATCTCGGGGTGCCTGAGAGGAAGCTCGATCATTTCTCGGACTTTTTGGATTTCTTCCTTTAAGCCACCAATGTCTTCATACGTTACCTGTGGGACTCCTCTGAGAGTTTCTCCCTTTTCTGCAATGTGGAATATTGTCTTTTGTGTGACTAGAACGGCATCTGCAGCCGGTGTGACACCAATTACTTGAAATGTCAGTCTTCCACCAAAGTATGGAACCATCACATTATCTCCTTTGATTAGCGGCACACTTTCAAGAGCATCTGCCAGATAGCGCTCATCTATTGGCGGTATCGCCTCAAGAGGTGCCACAATTACTTTCTCTGCTGGGACTGCCTTTATTTTCTTGACAATTACTGTATCGCCTATCGCAATGCCAGCATTGTTCCTAACAAGTCCATCTACTCTGATAATGCCTTTGCCCTCATCAGAAGGATAAAGCGGTAGACATTTGGCAACCGTCCTGCGCTTGCCTCTGATTTCAATAACATCTCCAGTTGATGCGCCCAGCGAATCCATCGAGTCATAGTCAATTCTTGCTACTCCCCGACCGACGTCTCGGGTATACGCTTCAAGTACCTTTAGGGATAGGCTATTCTGGCTCACACCAACACCTTGGAAATACGGCTCTTTATACCTTTGTTATCTTTTGCCTCATCCATGATTACAAATACAAGTTTTGCAATAAATCTCATAAAAAAATTCTAAAAATTTAGACCTCTAAAGAATTATAACTTTCCTCCAAGCTTCAGACACCGAATCATGATAAAAGATAACAACAAGCCTATGCTGCCAGGTGAGCACATTTCATCCATCGAGGAGTTTGAAGGAGGCAAGAATACTTATATTGCTTCCGATGGGACGGTGCGATCTGCAGCTGTCGGAACAAAAGTTTATGATCTAAAACGCAGAATTGTCAAGGTTGATCAAAAGAACTCACCTATGCTGCCAAAGGTTGGAGATACCATTGTAGGATATGTTGATATGCTATTTAGTAGCATGGTCTCGGTCAAGATCTTGTATATAAATGACAAGAGATCGGAGTCAGGGTTTTCTGCCATCGCATCGGCAAGGGTTGGAAGCCGCGGAGATAGAGACAGAAGGGGCGGCGATAGACGTGCCACCTTTCACGCTGGCGACATTGTAAGAGGCAGAGTTGTCAGCCTGCTCAACTCGACGGTGCACCTAACGCTTGCAGAAAAAGAATATGGAGTACTCTATACTCTGTGCTTTATGTGCGGCGGAGATACAGTGCGTACCAATGAAAATACGATAAAATGCGTAGAGTGTGGTGCATTTGAAGAACGTAAACTCACGCATGATTATGGCAAGGAAACATTCCGCCTGATACACAAAGCAGGCAAGTAGAGAGTATAATATTAACTGTAATAATATAATAATTGTAATAACAGTATCAGCATGGCACCAAAGGTTGCCTTTCAGGGCGAGAGAGGAGCTTATAGCGAAATGGCTACTCTACAGTATTTCCCTGACGTCAAACCACTACCATTAAAGTCATTTCAAGACGTATTTGACTCTGCGGAGAAGGGTAAAGTAGAATATATTGTAGTGCCATTGGAAAATTCGATTGAAGGAAGCGTAAACGAGATCTATGATTTATTGCTCCAGACAAAAATGAGTGTCATAGGCGAGATCTACCAACGCGTCAGACACTGTCTTATCGCAAATAAAGGTGCAAAGATGATAAGGTATGTGCATTCGCATCCACAAGCGCTTGCACAATGCAGAGCATATATTCAAAATAAGGGTCTCAAAGCTGTGCCCACTTATGACACAGCTGGCGCAGTTAAGATAATAAAGGAAAAAAAGATGACAGATTCTGCTGCTATAGCGAGCAAGAGAGCAGCAGAATTATATGATATGGAGATACTGGATGAAGGAATAGAGGATAGAAAGAACAATTATACTAGGTTTTTTGTGCTATCGCCAAAAAAGAAAAAGAGTACAAAATATGAGCCGCATGACAACAGCCATAATCACAAGACATCGATCATTTTTTCAGTCCGGCATGTCCCTGGTGCGCTCTTTGATATCTTGGGTGAATTTGCAATACGCAAGATAAATTTGACTAGGATAGAATCGCGGCCAACCAAGGAGACACCTTGGGAATACAACTTTTATGTAGACTTTGAAGGTCACCTCCAAAGTAAGGTGGTGAATGAAGCACTCCTGTCAATAAAACCCAAGACGGTTTACATCAAGATACTTGGTTCTTACAAAAAAGCAGAGTTTCATTAGTGACGCCTGAAGCGCAAACCTAAGCCTATCGTTATTATGCCAGTTACTACGAGCATAAGCGAGCCGACCAGGCCAAAAGGGCTTGATTTTGTCTGAGCATGACCGGCAATTGTAAGATCTGAAGTGCCTGTGTTGTTGATAGTTATTGTATGCTGACCAGCTTTTTGCGCAGTCAGGTCGTAATCGAAGGTCGAATTACCGCTTCTTGACTCAATCACTTGGCCATCAGGATCTTTGATCTCAAAATGGAATGTATTGCCGCTAACTGAGATACTTGCAGTACTCCCTACGTTCATATCAGGAGTGATTACATCCACTGTTCCGGGCCCGATAGTGTTATCAAGTGGAACATCTACGGGAACATTAGAATACACACTTGATGCTATGCCAATTACAATGAACACTATTCCAGCTGCAATAGCTATGAAAAAGACCTTGCTTGCAGGCATATAGAATCCCGAAGTGCGATTCTCTATATATAGTGCTTTATGGTGCTACAATCATCAAGGGAATGATATACTGCTGACGGGAGTGTATTAAGAATTTCTCATCTTCTTATTCAATATCAACACATCTGATATCTCTGCGAACATGCCCCGCACACATGACCATCCATAGACAAATTTTTTCACAACTTTGCATTAATCGCAATAGGTAAACTGTATCGGGTTGTACAATTAAAAGGCAATTATTGGATCTGGTATATAGTGTATATGTAATTAAATCTCCTCTGATGTAAAGCGTAATACATACTACATGGTTCAATGCAAACTTAACTAGCATCACATGTGCTTGTTTGCGCATTATTTCTAACATTACACTAGATCGACAAGAGTTCAATCATTTTCTTTAAATGCAGTAGAAGAAAAGAACTGCATTTTTCACTTGAAAGACTAAACGGGCCTTATGACTGCAATTTTTCAGCTCAGAAAATTTTTGAGTGGCTTTAAGAAAAATCAAAATTTGCCAGAGAGACAGTGAGTTGTATCGAATCATTGCGCAAGATTGCAATGTGATGACACAAAAAGCAATAAAGCAACATTAACAGAAGTTATAAGACTATCAAATTACTATGACTTTAAATGCGACTTCTGCACCTCGAATTATGTGGATAAATCCCCTAAAGGGCGAATCTTGCTAGTAGACGATGAGCAGGACATTACTACTATAACCAAGAAAGGTTTACAGCGATCTGGCTTTGAAGTCGATGCGTTTAACAATCCACTGGAAGCGCTTTCAAGTTTTAAGGCTAACCAATACGATGTAGCACTCTTAGATATCAGAATGCCTTCAATGAATGGTTTTGATCTATACAAGAAATTGAGAAAAATTGATAGCAACATCAAGGTCTGCTTTATCACTGCCTTTGAGATGTATGAGGAGGAATTTAAAAAAATGTTTCCAAGCTATAATATAAGATGCTTTATTAGCAAGCCTATAAGGCTGACAGACCTAGTAGAGCAGTTAGAGAAAATGTTGGTGTCATCTTCGTAATTCTTCTTCTTCTTCTTCCGCAAGTGGTAGAACAAATGTAAACGTGGCACCATTCCCTTGTGAGTTATTGTTATTCTCGGCCCAAATCTTGCCGCCATGAGCCTCAATAATATTTTTCGAGAGATATAGCCCAAGTCCTGTTCCCTTTGCAGACTTTGTCGCAAACTTGGTAAACAGCCTTGGCATGATTTCTAGGTCAATACCAGTTCCAGTGTCTTTTACAGTTACAATGACTAAGCTATTGTTATTGTTGTTGTCCCTGTCCTTTTTCGTCATCAGATAAATGTCTCCTCCTCCTTTATGGGTAAACTTGATTGCATTGCTAAGAAGGTTATTGACTACTTGACTAATTCTTCCCTTATCTGCATAGACTACAAAAACAGTATCTTCATTTGATTCATCATAATGTAATTTGATATTTCTTTTGTCTTCATTCACTATCTGAGCTTTGGCATCAATCATAGCTTTTGACATTATCTCTCCAATATTGAACCGTGATTTGTGCAGATTTAATCTGCCCCCGCTCCCAATTCTGGCGAGTTCCAAAATATCAGATGAGAGTCGTTCTAGCCTGCTTGCATTGCGAATGATTATCTCTATATCCTCTTTTGTTACTTCGACTTTTTCGCTGCCGCCCTTTTCAAATTCAAATTTCATCAGCTCTGATGCACCTAATATTGGTTGAATAGGAGTTCTCAGTTCATGAGCGGCAATATTGATAAATTCTCGCTGCATCTCTTCAGACTCCTTAAGCTGTGTTGCTAGTCTTGTCTCTTGCCATAAACTCTCAAAAATTCTGGCATAGGATGAAGCTAAAGCTTTACCTGTTGAGTGAACTGCGGCTGATCCTATTGCACCAGCAAAGCTTTCTTCTTTTTCGTCGTCATTTTTTAGTTCAATGACAAGCGATGTTCTCTTGTCAACAATTACTGCACTCACCTTTGTGCCTTCTCCTCCTTCCGCTTCTTGCGGCGTCCTGACTGAAAGTTGATTAACTTGAATCCCGCATGCTTCCAAATCAGAGATATCTTGCTCATTTATTCTATTTTCTTTATCAGCAGCAGGAATTAACATCCTTATCTTCACTCCTTTTTCCCCCAGCTTCTTTAGAAAATCGATTATTCCTATTCTTTTCTGTCTTGCAAATGCATTAACTGTTGGAAGAATTAACATGATTTCCTGCTCAGCTTCGCCTACAATGCTCTTATAGAGGTTCTCTGTCACATGTGGATCTGATATTACTTCAGTTCTTTCAACTGGGACACCTTCTTCAATCTCTCTTATCCTCTGCTCAGCTGGTATTGCCTTATTCCACAAAGTGTCAAAAAGATACTGATTCTGTGCAACAATCTCTGGGAAGTTGCTGTAAATGAGTAGCGGTATCGGCTGTATCCCCCTTATAATTGACGTTGCGAGATACTCTTTATGGCTTGTTGTAAAATTGCCTCTAATGGCATCCAGATGGCGCACTTCTGCACGTTTCATCAACTCCTTGCAATCCACAAGATTGTCTTTAGTAATTTCTGTGATGGAACGTATTTTTCTGCCGCTCTCTTTAAAATCAGAATATAGCTTTCTGTAAGCCTCAACCTGCATAGCAAGTGTAGGGCCGTCAGAGTCTAAACAAATGTCTATTTTGTCTGCATTTGCAAAATATGGAAAGGTTACATTAGCCACATTTTCTGCTCCTATTATCACTTCAGTCTTTTCATGCTCTATTCCTTCCTCAATCTCTCTTATTTTCAGTTCTGCAGGAAGTGCTTTGCTCAACAAGGATTCAAAGAGATATCTATGTTGCTCCACAATTTCAGGTTCGTTACTGTGGACAAATGACAAGTTTTGCATATCATCTGCGACATTTGACCAAGACACATATTCCGTGTCACTCACAGCTAGGTTGCTCTTCATCCTTTCAGAATGATAAAGCTCACAATACTGTATCAGTTGTTTGCAGTGTTTAATGTTGTCCTTTGTAATGTCTGTAATTACCCTTATCCGTATGTTGTGAGCATGAGCGCTAGTTACTATCTCCCAGAATCGCGGCTCTTGTATGGCAAGGATAGGCCATCGGAGGTCAGCAGCTATATTCATCGTATTTTTGGCTCCATTCCAAAAGCTGATGATGTGGGATATTGACTGCTCAAGTCCATGTATCACTTCTGTTTGATGAGGCTCAATTCCTTCCTCAATTTCCTTTATCTTCTGCTCAGCAGGGATTGCCTTGTCCCACAAATTCTGGAAAAGATAGTGTTGCTGCTCTACAATTACTTTGATGTTGCTATAGGTAAGCTGTGTCAGCGGTTGTACTTCTTGCACCACTTCAGTCGCAACATACTCTGTTTCGCTTATTCCAAAGGCAGAGCCTTTGATGTTATCAAGATGACGGACTTCAGCATATTTCATCAATTTTTTATATAAGGCAAATTGTCCTTGATTACTTCCGTTATCCATTGCGGCTTGCCACCTCTCTTGTTTACAAAATCATCATAAGCATTTAGGTATGAAGGATGCTTCATCGCAACAGAGGCACCTTCCGAGTTTGCAACTATACCAAACCATCTCTGAGCGTTTGAGAAGAACTGTAAAAGTGATCTAGTTACCTCCTCGATACCATAGATTATCTCTGTCTTATCGCCAGAGTCAAGCTTCAAACTTACTACTATCCCGTTCATTCCAGAATATAAAATCAGACAAAAGATGTTCTATATGATGAACACATTATACAAAAAATCGTAGTTATCACACAGTTGATATACTATAATAATGACAACAACAATCATGATTTTGAAGTTATCATATTTGGGATTGTGGTTTTTAATGTTGAGAAATGGTTTGCTGTAGTGAATGTCTTTAGCACGTTTAGACAATTATATATTGTAATATGATCTGACACTAGCCTCAAGTTGGGGCTAACACAAAATCATATGATGATGTACAATCTACTCCTACATTAGATCGACATCATGCGACTGACTCTCGATATATCCTGCAGATGTAATCTTGATGAACTCAGCATTCTTTTGCATCTCTGTAATAGTTTTTGCACCACAGTAACTTAGCCCTGACCGCAGGCCGCCTGCCATCGGTCTTATGATTTCTACTACGCTTCCATTGTATGGGACCATTGCCTCAACACCTTCTGGGACATAATCGTTAAGATCATCAGAGTCTACTACCTGAGGTCCTGCTTCACGGTATTTCCTGCCTAACGATGCATAAAATGATGCCATGCCTCGATACATCTTGTATTTTTTGCCGTTTTTGACAAGGGTCTTGCCTGGGCTCTCATCTGTTCCACCGAAGAGACTTCCTATCATTACTGACGATGCACCTGCAGCTAATGCCTTGGTAATATCTCCAGAGTTGCGGATGCCGCCGTCAGATATTATGGGTATCCCGTAATCGCGTGCTACTTTGACACTATCAATTACAGCGGTCAGTTGCGGCACACCTGAGCCTGTTACTACTCTTGTTATGCATATTGAGCCGGATCCTACTCCTACCTTGACTGCATCAACACCCGCCTTGATGAGGTCACGGCTGCCTTCGCCTGTAGCAACATTGCCTGCAATAAGCTCGCAGCTGGGAAATGCCTTTTTAATCATGTGCACTGTATTGATAGCGTTTTCACTGTGGCCATGTGCAATATCAACTACAATAATGTCTGCACCAGCCTCGAGCAGCGCTTCTGTACGCTCCAAATAGTCTCCTTTGACACCAACTGCAGCTCCTACTAGCAATCTGCCTTTCCGGTCTTTTGATGCATAAGGATATTGTTCCATTTTCAAGATGTCCTTGCTCGTAATAAGCCCAACAATGTGTTTTTTATCATCGACCACGGGCAACTTCTCTATCCTTTTATTGTGCAAAATCTCCTTTGCTTGATCTATATTTATGCCGGCCTTGGCAGTAATGACATCTTTTGTCATAAGCTCCGACACCTTGAGTTTGTTGTTCTTTTCAAATGTGATGTCGCGCCTTGTTATTATACCAAGGAGCTTGCCTCCTTCTTCGACAAGCAGGCCCGAGACGCTGAACCCTGCCATAACCTTTTTCGCTTCTGCTACCGTCAAATCAGGTTTGATAGTATATGGTTGCTCTATCATTACGGACTCTGAACGCTTGACCTTTAGGATCTCGTCTACCTGATCCTCTATTGTCATGAATCGATGGATAATTCCAATACCACCTTCTCTTGCTAAGGCAATTGCCATGCCTGATTCAGTGACGGTGTCCATGTTAGCGCTTATGATTGGTATATTCAGTGTAATGTTACGTGACAGCATGGTGCGCAGGTTTGTTTGAGATCTAGAAACTATCGGCGACCTTTTAGGAACGAGAAGTACGTCATCAAATGTCAGACCCTGTACAATGTCCAACTATTTCCTTGACGTGTATCAACTCTGAAGCATTATAAGCGTTTGCCAACCTAAGCTCTCAACAATTGCAGTAGAGTCACAGCCTGCACTGTTTCTCGAACGTTATGTGTTCTGATGATATTTGCGCCATTAAGAGCAGCAATCGTTTCACATACTATTGAAGGTATCAGGCGATCTTGTGCCGCATTCAGGTTCAGCAGATGTCCAAGGAAAGATTTCCTTGAGACTGATATACAGATCGGCTTTTTGAGCATGGTAAGTTTGTGCAGATTGGATAGGATTTCAATATCACGTGTATACCATGGTATGTCTGTCATTTTAGTGAAAAAGGGATTTTTCCCTTCTTGACGGAAGAAGCCTATAGATGGGTCAATTATTGTATCTTTGATCCCTGCTGCGCCTGCCAATCTTATGCTTTTCTTCAATGCGTCAAGAGTACTAACTATCCTGCCCATTGCAGACGCTTTGCTGTATGCGCCGATTATCATAGCTACACCAGCTTTTGCTGCAATATCTGCCATTTCGCTATCGTATTTTAGTCCAGTTACATCGTTAATTGCATCTGCGCCAGCTGCTATTGCTTCTTTTGCAACAGCGGCCCTTGGTGTATCTGCCGAAATCGGTAAGTCGCAGACACTCCTGACAGTCTTGATGGCATCTGTGACTCTTCTTATTTCCTCTTCAATTGGTACAAGCACTGTCTGCACGTAAGGCGCAGTAGACATCCCTCCAATGTCGATAATATGAGCGCCATCCTCTTGCATCTGCTTGGCTGTAGCTGCTATTTCTTGCTTGTCAGTTTTGACAGAACCTTTGTAGAAGGATTCAGGACTAGTATTGATTATGCCCATTACTTTTACCGCATACTTCTTACCAACTGGCATAGAGCGGATCTTCAACGCTGCAATCTAGCCACCATCTGCGGTATATATTTACGATATTGATGATGTCAACACGGATAATTCTAATTTGATATGTATATGTAAGATATACGCATGGAACAACAAAATTCTGATACTGCTGCCAGTCCTATCCGCAATATTCCCACCCGAGTATTTTTCACCAAGGGCAGAGGCACTCACAAGGATTATTTGACAAGCTTTGAGCTTGCCCTCAGAGATGCGGACATAGCTGACCTCAATTTGGTGTCAGTATCAAGCATACTGCCTCCTCATTGTAAAATTATCAGCCGCCAGGAAGGGAGAAAATACTTGCAACCTGGACAGGTTGTATTTACAATAATGGCAAGATCAGCCACTAACGAGCCCAACAGGCTTATTGCTGCATCAATTGGTTTGGCAAGGCCAGCAGATGAAAGCCAGCATGGATATCTATCAGAGCATCATCCTACAGGCGAAACTGCACAAAAGGCGGGTGACTATGCAGAAGACATGGCAATGGAAATGCTTGCAACTACCCTCGGGCTACCAAATGATCCAAGTCTAACATGGAGTGAAAAAGAGGAACAGTGGAGGTTGTCAAACAAGATCTACAAAACACAGAACTTTACCCAGTCCGCGGAAGGTCACAAAGATGGCCTGTGGACTACCGTTATAAGTGGAGCCGTGCTTATCCTATAATCTCGAAGTTGACCTGTGCTGAGACACTTTGGGAAGATGATGACGACGAGATAGTCTGCACTGTAGCAGTATAGTCTCCAGCAGGAACATTATTGCCACTGCCATCCTGTTGATTCCAAGTTAGTGTTTTCGATGCACCAGATATCAGTTCAGTCATAACTTTGGCTGTAGCAGCACCGTACGTCTGGCCAGTATTAGTGTTTTGAAACTTTAGACCCAATGCTGAGTCAGAAAAGGTTAATGTCTCATCACCTATGTTCTTGACTGTGATTGTCACAGGCTCACCTATTCTGTATCTTGCTTCATTAGTGGTTATCACCAAGACGTTGGAGCTAATACTGTTTCCTTGAATGTTACTATTTAGAAATTCTTTAGCCTCTTGTGTAATATTTTGCACTGCAGGATTGTTCCCAATTATTTCAGCACCTCTTATTAATCCCGAAAAGAAGACGCCAACCCCAAGCCCGATAACTGCAAGAGCTATTACCGCGATTGCTATCCACGTTATCAAGCCCATAATCTATTGCAAACCAGTAAGTATCTTAACGATTTTGGATTTCTACTCTAGCGAAAATCGAGTGAAGAATTATCAGTCATACAATTATATTGTTATTAGTAACCGCATTAATTCTGTTTCAGATGCAGCTAAAAATAGCATCCTGTGGTGAATATACAAACAAAAGTACGCAACCATGTATTGGTTAAATTCTCATAGGGCGGTTCGTGTTGATGCCCTACAGATCATTGTCTGATTATAGTGTGTTATTTATTAATTGATATGCCTGCTGCCTTTAGCTGTCTGATGACATAGTCTACTTGGCCTGTTGTGACCCTCTCAATTGTTGGATGAGAATTAAGATTCATGCTTGTCCTTTGCGCCAACATACCGTTGATAAGTTGTGCGATCATGTCTGCATCATAAAATGCATGTGTTTCCTCGAGAAGCTCCGCTACTTTGGCTGGATCCATTGCGCCGGTTATCTTGTTACTGGTAATAAGACTGCCGAACTTCTGAACAGATTCGAAAATACCTATATTATAGGCGATGAATGCTATTTTCTCGGACGGCAATATGTCCTCAATATCTGACGGTTGCATATGTAATAATGCAAAGCCTTTCTTGATAATAAATTGTAATACTCCTGCCTAAGACAAATGAGTACTAGCTAGCTTGTTTTAGTACGTAGGATATTTCAAGGAACCCAAAAGTACTGCAGTCGGCATTTGCATTGTTTATTAAGCAAAATTATTCGTTGCCTATCGGGTTGATCGATAAAAACCGATTGTATGTCCGAGCCAACAGCTAACTCCTTTTTCAGAGTGCTTTTGTGATTAAAGCCGCGTTTGATCATTTCTGTTACGACTGTCTCATGTCTGTTGTAGAGTGCCAATAGCTTTCCTTTCCAACGCAGAGTTTCGGGGTGATGTGCATACCCCTTTTTATTTTCTGTTAAAATCTTCCAAATTGCATGGATTTCTCTATGCTCTCCCAATAAATGGTTGTTGCATAGTACCTTAGCCTCAATATCCCATACTCGCATTGCTATGACATTACATATTTCTCAAATCAAATAGATAACTATGTGGATTCATTTAATCCACATAGTACTTCAAATCAGGTTGCATAGAGTGCTATAATGACATAGATCGTCTTTTATTCTCCACACAAATATTATCTCACATCATTTTTCCTGAGACTTTCTTACCAAACCTGCGGCCTTCTCTACCTCATAGGAACTATTGTAAGTCATGTCGTCTCTTAGATTGTTCCAAACTGCCTCAAAAATGTCGTTTATTCGATTTCCCATCGCTGGAGCCTTTCTGTTGAGATGATTCTTGATATCCTCCTTAGTGGCAGGAAATTTTAGATCTTCGAGCAAATTGGCCATTTTTGCTGCCTTGTCTCTGTCGACAGCTTTATTTGTTGGAGGCTCTCCTGTAATGTCACCTGCTCTGCTTATGGTATCTATGCCTGAATTGTTAGGGTCAGTATAATTTCTATCATCAGATACATAAGACATTGTAGAGTAGTCTATCTCTCCTCAAAAATAAAAAGATGTTGAATGTAGGACAACAACTGTCATTTGCCCCGCCATATCCCAAAGATGTTTTTCTGCGGGTCTTCTATTACTGCATAATATCCTGCGTCAATCTCTTGTTTATTCTTCACCACTTTTGCTCCCAGTTCTTGAGCTTTGTTAATGTGATCATCTATAGATTCAACTGCAACAAACATGGTTGGCATTTGCTCCGGATTTTCTCTTGGAGCCAATCCTCCACTAATTCCT
>JBQGBZ010000166.1:0-2340 GCA_052038215.1 Nitrososphaera sp. | reverse complement strand
ACCAGCTTTTGCCCCGAGCAATATTCCTATCTTCTTGTTTGGATGGTTGACAGCGTAGTCTGCAGGGTTTTTTGCTAGTTTTACCTTTATTTTCAAAAGCTCTGGATCAATCCTGCTATTCTCAAGATCATTTATTGCAGCTCGGAGGTTAACAGTTGGATCTCTATCTGCCCTAAAGTCCTCAAGGAACTGGTTGAACACTCTGTTAATCCATAGAGGTCTGTCCTTTTTCTTCCCTTCCATCCCAACTGCTTTAATTTCACCCTTAGTTGTAACTCCAAAATAACCCTTCTTTTTGATAATTGCAGCCTTGACAAAAGTCAGTGAGTGATCTATGTCTAGACCTATTCTCTCCTTACATTGACGCATGAATTTCTGTATCATGTCAGGGCCACTATCACCCCCATCCAAAAACAATGAATCAGTATCTCCTGCTATTACATTAAAGCCCATACCGGATGCGATGTCTTGCATAATGCGCAGCCCTTGTCTTCCATATGCTGTAATGAGTTCAGCCACTCTGACATCGGCATATTTGAATGCTGGATTACCAAACAAACCATAACCGCCATTAATCAGGATCTTGAGCCCAAGCTGCTTTTCCTCATTTCCAAGCTGCTTATGTCTTATCCTTTCTTCCTTGAGCTCCTTCAGCTTCTTTGGAAAAGCACCTTCTTTCTGTCTGCATATCCAGTAGCCCCTGTCTATCACACCGGCGGGCACATTGGCATCTTCTATGTTTATACAGCATGCGCAATTGACCGTGTCAAACGATATGTTATGCAATATTGCAACTGAAGGATATAGAGAAACTACCTCTACAACCTTTAGGTTCTTGTAGACACCTCGCTTTGGCTCTATCACAAGGCCGCCTTGATAATCAGATGCTTGGTTTGTATCCTTAATATAACTGCTCTGTATTGTGCGGATGTATCCCATGTCATCAAACACTTTAGTCCACCAGGTAGAGAGGTTACTGTGGCAGACCTGCTCTAGACTTAGCCCAGTAAGCTCTGCTATTGCTTGCATAAGGCTCATTATCCGTCCATTGTTAGCCCCTGAGAGGTCCATTACAAGCTCTGCATCTTGCAGCACATACTCCTTCTGTTGCTCAACTGTGTGATTGCTAACATTGGCACCACTTATAGTTCCCGAACCATACTTTCCTTTTCCAAGTATAGCTTGAGAGACATCTTCAAGCTTGAGCGTTCTGTATTTGTTTTTAAAAATGGTTCCTTTGACTAGCTCTTTTTTGAAGACTTCATACAGGTCAATGTGTGTCCTATCTTGGATGGTTGGTCTGCCATTCCAGGAGAACTTAATAGGTGAGGCTATATCGTTTCTAATGCATCGCTCATTTAGTACTGCCAAGTCTGAGTTAATGTCATTGTTTACTGTCATGCTGCTGCAGAAACACCTCCCGTTCCTTTGTGATTGCTACTCATCTTCTTAGCAACACCCGTAGTGTACCAGCCGATGGAAGCTGGATACTTTAGTATCTCATTGGTAATTGCCCGTAACAGATCAGGCTCAGAATTTGCAAAGTCAGAGATATGAAATACTTTTCGGTTGCCGTGGTTGTCTACAAATGCAGCTGCGTAAATACTTCTATCGCCTGTATCACTTTCCTTCCACTCTAAGTCAAACGCAACGTAATTTTCAAGAAATGATCTGCTTGCAGTATCCATCCTTACTCCAAAATGCTGTTGTCGTGGGTTAGGTGTGTAGGAGCTTTGCTGTGTATTAAATTGAGTTCCATTATTATCATCTTGTAGTGTTGACATGCTAAATGCAGCGCTTATAGCACCTGAAGCAGTAGATGTACTAAGAGTATCGTTCTCGTCTTTTTTATCGAATTGCTTCAGATTCTGTTTATTCTTATGTGAATCTTTGCTTAATGTCGCAATTTCTTCTATACCAGGGCCAAAAATCTCGCCAGAAAACGTATTTTCTGATATTTTTGTAAATCGACTCAGCTTCATAGAACTCTCGTATTGTCTTGCAAAGGAGCAGATACACAGCTGCTTTCCTTTTTTACCAAGCAGTTTAAACTTTGGATCGGCTCGATATGTCATTAATTCCAGAATTTCAAGATTTAGCCAATTATCCGGAATTCTTTTGCAATTTGTAGGAAGAATTAACCTTGAAAAATGCAAATCATTGTCGAAATTACTCTGATTAGATGAGTTCGATATCACATTTTCCTGATTTCCGTTTCGCTCTTGCTGTTCTTCTTGGCTATTGTTTGTTGCTGCCGCTTCTTTATATTGCTTTAGAGGGGCACTGCGCATCTGGTTTCTGGTATTGTAATGTTTGGCGGATCTTCTAAGCGCTCAACTG
>JBQGBZ010000165.1:0-6477 GCA_052038215.1 Nitrososphaera sp. | reverse complement strand
CTAGATTAAGATTATTGAAATACAGACATCAGATATTCAACTGATTCTAGAAGTTCTGACAAATGTGGCTTATCCTCAAACAGTGCAAGATTGGGATAACTATTGTTTCTATAGTTAATTATTTGATAATTTGCGATTGCTGTTCGCAGGCAGTTCCCTTACAACAAGCCTCCAATCCTCCGGCTACAGATAATACAAATTGGTTTCTTGTGGTCATAACCGCAATACTAACAGTGATAATTTGGCATTATGCATGGCAAACTAAGAAAAGCGTTACCACCCTTGAAGACTCTA
Source organism: Nitrososphaera sp. (assembly GCA_052038215.1). Lineage (GTDB taxonomy): Archaea > Thermoproteota > Nitrososphaeria > Nitrososphaerales > Nitrososphaeraceae > Nitrososphaera. Next base: position 6,183 of record JBQGBZ010000165.1, on the reverse strand, counting down.
CTAAAGCGCAATTCAAACCCTTTAAAAGGGTCAATAGCACAAATTGGACCTGATTCATTGGAATTGCAAATAACTAATATAGGCAAAGGATCAGCTGAAGAAATAACCGTAAACTTTAGCACTAGAGAATTTGAGGGCTCCTAAAGAGCATGGACAAGTGAATTACTACAACCTAACGAACACCAAAGATTCCTTACACCTACGGAGGCGGATATTGATGTGGCCCAAAGGAGTTTTAGTTTCTTTAGAGACCGACCACCAACCAACAATAGAGATTGAGTAGTATTGTAGAGATATATTCTTGGTTGCGCGCACGATCGAAGACAAACAATCAATCTGACAGCCTATGTTAGACAATTTGAGAATCCCAGGTCGAGATACGAACAACCTCAGATGGATGTGATGTCAAATGCTCTAAACGGTATCAAAGAAGATGCCACTAAAATCCGTAAGGATTTACAGTGCTTAATCCGATCCAGCAGGATGGACAGAGATGCTCAGGAGAATAATGACGAACAAAGCCAATCAGGCTACGAATAACAATAAGTGCCATATATGAAGTTATTTTAAATACTAATTTTTGCAGCGACTAGTCAATCCACATAATACTTATATTAAGTGCATATAACAGTGTTATAATATGTCGTTTTTAGAGGTAAAGGACTTACATAGTAGTATTGACGGTAAGGAGATACTGAAGGGATTGAATCTCACTATCAACAAAGGTGAGGTTCATGCAATTATGGGTCCAAACGGCTCTGGCAAAAGCACGCTTGCAAATGCAATTATGGGTCATCCCAAGTATAACATAGACTCAGGTGACATTTTGGTCAAGGGAGAGAGCATACTCAACCTCTCAACTGATCTGAGAGCAAGAAAGGGTCTCTTTCTTGGCTTTCAATATCCCACAGAGATTCCAGGAGTTGGTTACAGCCACTTTTTGAGAAACGCCTACAATACTCTCACTAAGTCGCTTGGTGAGGAACAAAACAGAGAGGTGTTCATTACAGTTCGCGAATTCCACGAGTATGTCAAAAAGAACCTCGATGCAGTTGGACTCGATCCTTCATTTCTAAGCCGTTATCTCAATGAAGGGTTCTCTGGTGGTGAGAAGAAGCGGTCAGAAGTAATGCAAATGCTGGTTCTCAAGCCGAATATCGCGATTCTAGATGAACCAGACTCTGGTCTGGATATCGATTCGGTTAAGTCAGTTGCGGAGGCTATAAACAAATTGATTGATACGGGGGCCGGTGTGCTTGTAATTACTCATTATGCTAGAATTCTTCGTTATCTAAAGAAACTAGATTATGTCCATGTAGTGGCAAGGGGCAAGGTTATCAAATCAGGTGGCAAGGAGCTGTCAGAGGAACTAGAAGCGAAGGGCTACAGCTGGCTTGGCATAGAAGAAGACAAGTAAAAATTAGGCTCTAGTGAATTAGTCCACCCAGATGGTTGCAGAAGCATCAACGTCAGAAGACTTACAAACAACAACAACCTTTCTAAATTTCTCATTCTTCAAAGTAGATCCTAAGTGGCGCTGGCTTAATGATATTGGCAAAGAGGAAGCAGCCAAAGAGTTTGCTAGCCTAGTTGAGATTGCTAACACCAAGATAAAGGTGAGGGCATACTCAACTCTGGGCCTACGCGAAGATAGTGACTTGATGCTCTGGATGATTTCCAACTCGCTAGAAAAGACGCAAGTAATGACATCCAAAATTTATTCAACAGTCCTTGGAAAATATTTAATGCCATCCCATGTTTTCCTCTCTGCAACACGATCGTCTACTTACTCATCGAAGATTACAGCAGGATTTATGACAGACGAGGAGCCTATGAAGTATTGTATCGTCTATCCATTTGTCAAATCAAGGGAATGGTATCTGCTCTCTTTTCAAGAGCGCAAAAAAATGATGGAAGAACATATCTTGGTGGGACGGAAGTTTCCACAGGTCAGGCTCAATACGACTTACTCCTTTGGCCTTGATGATCAGGATTTCATGCTTGCCTTTGAAACTATGGATCTGATGGCGTTTCAGGAACTGATAATTCAGCTGCGCGAAACCCAAGTGAGTAAATACGTTATCCGAGATACTCCAATGATTGTCTGCGTTTATAAGGGAGTTGAGGATATCATCAAGAGTCTAGGATAATTATGCAGGCGCTGAAAGAATGGGCTGTCGTCTGCAAGGCTCTTGAAGAGGGCAGGCAGGTTTTGCTTTTACGCAAAGGCGGCATACTGGAATACCGCCAAGGCTTCAAAGTCAAGCACGACAGATTTCTGCTATTTCCAACGTATGAGCATCAGTCAAAGGATCATTTGCAGGTGGACTATGCAGATAGACTTGACGAAGTGCTACAGGATCAGCCGGCCACTGGTACTAACAGGATTACAAGCTATGCAGAAGCCATCGAAGTCAAAGAGATAACTGACCGCATTGCTCTCAGGGCACTTACAAAATACCACATCTGGAACGAAAGCTATGTTAATGCAAGGATGGATTACAACCCAAGTAAGCCTATGAGTGTGATATTATTGCGTGTTTTCAAGCTTGAGAGTCCGATATTAATTGAAAACAAGCAGGAATGGATTGGCTGCAGATCGTGGATACCGCTTGACATAGATGTAGGCGGCGGACCCATAATGGAGGATCTGCAATTCAATACTATTGCGTCTGAAGTAAAAGGAGTGTTATCTATAGCAGCATGAAATACCGAACTTTAGGTAAGAGCGGTTTAAAGGTAAGTGAGATTGGATTTGGTGCATGGGCTATAGCGCTTGATTGGTGGGGGAAGAAGGTTGATGACGATGAAGCGATCAGGATGCTAAAGCGCGCCTATGATTTGGGTATCAACTTTTACGAAACTGCAGATATATATGGGAAGGGAAAAAGCGAGAAGCTTATATCACAAGTGTTTAAGGATATGCGCAGCGACGTAGTATATTCCACAAAGTGGGGCTACGATATGTACAGCACCAAGCAGATAGGACATAGCGAACTGCCACAAAAGCACAACCAAGAATTTTTGCAGTTTGCTCTAAGCCAGAGCTTAGACCGTCTGCAGACTGATTACTTAGACGTTTACAGCCTCCACAATCCAAAGATGGATGCAATAGAAAATGATAAACTCTTTTCTTCTCTTGATGATTTGGTGAAAAATGGTACGATCAAGAGCCACGGGGTGGCACTTGGACCGGCAATAGGATGGAAGAAGGAAGGCTTAGAAGCCATTGAAAAAAGGAACATTACCTGCCTCCAGACCGTCTACAATATTTTAGAACAGGACCCTGCACGAGACTTTATACAAGCAGCTGATCGGCGCAATGTTGGCATAATGGTTAGAGTTCCTGATGCATCAGGCTTACTTACGGGCAAGGTCAACAGCAATACAAAATTTGACAAGAACGATCACCGCAGTTTTAGAAAGCAAGAGTTCATTATAGAGGCAATGCAAAAGATAGAGAAGATGAGACCTCTTGCGAGCAGCAAGGGATGGAATATCACAGAACTCGCTATTAAGTTCATACTGTCGCAAAAACAAATTTCAGTCGTCTTGCCTACAATGACAAGTATTGAAGAACTAGAATTGTTTGCATCATTTTCAGATGGCAAGTACCTCAATAGCACAGAGATTGCAAGAATGGAAGAGATGTATGAAAAGAACTTTTATGTTGAGCCTGTTGCTAAATAAGCGCCAATAAGGATCTTCTACAAACTATCTCTTCATCATAAGATTGTTTTGCAGGTTGTCGTAGAAAAGCGCCATTTGTGTGCTATTCAAAGTAGCTTGTGAACACCTAGTGGATGCACGTTATACAAAATATTTTACGCGTTCTTTCTTGAACTCTCGTGAGCTAAACAGTATCTGATAATCCTTTATGCCCACAGTTTCTGACATTTCTGCAGCGATCTTTTCAGCTGCCTGCAGCGTTCGGGCATGTACCATGCTGAAAAGGTTGAACCTCCAATCCGGATATACTGGCCTCCTGTAGCAATGACTCACTTGCGGAAATGCAGCGAGTCTGAAACCTACTTCGTCTACTTTGTTATCTGGAACGTGCCAGACAACCATACCATTTGCGACAAAGCCAGCTTCGCGATGGCGAAGAATTGCGGCAAAGCGCCGCATTATGCCAGTATTTTCATATTCTGCGGCCTTGGTAAATAATTCTGCTGTGGTTATACCTAAATTATTGGCAAGCTCCTTGAACGGCTCGGGCACCACTGATAAATCCTTCTGCAATTCACGAATGAACTGTCTGTCACGCTCAGTTAGTTGTACTTTCTCCGGGTTTAAATGCTTGACTTTTTCTGTCGGCTCAAGCTTGTCTGGATCTTTATTAACCATATCAAGCCTTACGCCGATCTTATAGAGCTTAAGTGTTGGCAAAACTCTATGTTTGATAACTCCTTCAAACGATGCCATTCTGTCAAGTTCCTGCTTCATATCTGATCCAGGAGGGACAGCAAGTGTGAACCACATGTTATACTCATGGTTGCGCTCATAATTGTGGCTGACTCCTGGGTGTTCATTGACTTTCTCTGCCACATCGTCAAGTTTATCATGTCTGACTGCAAACGCAACAAGAGCGCTTTTGTATCCAAGTCGCCTTGTGTCAAAAATGGCATTGATCTGTCGTATTATCCCCATATTCTTCATAAATGCTATCCTACGCATAACGTCTTCCTCTGAAATATCATATCTATTTGCAATCTCTAGATAAGGTCTGTCTACAAGAGGAAAGACCCACTGAATCTCATTTAAAAGTCTTTTATCGATGGTGTCAAGCTGCTGTTGTTGGTTTGCATGCATGCTCGAGCAGTAAAAGTTGTTGTTGTCCTTCTATTAAAAACCTACCTCTGGCAGCAATGTAGTGGTTCTTATCACAAATAATACTACTACTCAAATATCGCTTAGATGGTAGCATTGCCAGAAGGATATTTCGTATCGACGTAAATTTGCCTCTATGAGTACTCATTTCCTCTCTTATAACCATATGTTTGCAGAATATACAAGCACGCATGTTTTTTCATATATTTCAATGAGATCTACTCTTTTCGGCCATTCAATAGAAGATACAAAATCCTTCACTCGCCGATCCTATTCTAAAATATAAATTAGAGCAACACACCTGTTATGATCTCACCAGGTTGCCATATTTTTCATAATAGACAAGTTCATCTAGTGGCATGCGATTCTTTCTTTTTCCAGAAGTCCGTTTTGTGGGAAATCCAAAACCTACTATGATCGTTGGATTTAGTTCTTTTGGGATACTAAAATCACTACGCAATTTTTCATCCTGTACTCCAGTGAATAAACATGATGCGACACCGTAATTCCAAGCAGCTAATTGCATATCCTGAACTACTCTTCCAGCATCAATCATGTGGAATTTGAATCGAGGGTCGGTTAACACAATTACTGCGAAATTGGCATCTGAAACCCATCCTCCACTTGTGCTGTCAGCTGCAAGTTTTTCAAGATTCTTCTTGTTTTCTATAACAACAAATCGCCAGTGCTGAGTGTTGAGCCCACTTCCAGTAAGACGTGCGGCTTCTAAGATTTTTGACTTTGTCTGCGGAGAAATATCTTGTGAGCTAAATTCTCGAAGATCAAGCTTAGTTGCTATGCATTCAAAAGCGTCCATATTTGATATACTAAACGCGTCTATGTCTCATAAAGGATATGTAATCATACACTGTGTGGATCCACAGTGTCGAAAAGTATTTCTCATGTGTTTAAATTATGCTGTTACCGCCGATAATACTTGTGTTGTTTTCACCAGCGCTACCTTATAGACTGCATTCTTATTGTACCACTATCTTGCCTGTCATGTACGGATGCACCATGCAGTGATAGTCATATTGACCTGCAGCTACTTGTGCAAGTGACAACGTGGCTGATTCTCCACCATTAATTAGGCTTGTGTCAAATGTTTGTCCAGCGGTAGGATCTTGAGTACCAGTTCCAGAAGTTACAGTGTGAGGAAGTGTATCTTGATTAGTCACGGTAACATCGCTTCCTGCAGCTACTGTCAGCTCGTCTGGGTCATAATCAGGGCTGCCTTGTATTGAAGAACCTTCAAGGATGTTTAGCGTAACTGCGCCACCTCCAGGAGCAGCAGCTCCTCCGCCTCCTCCCTCTTCTCCAGTAGCAGCACCAGTCGTTTCGGCTGTTTGATTG
>JBQGBZ010000164.1:0-4714 GCA_052038215.1 Nitrososphaera sp. | reverse complement strand
GAATTCTTCTAAGCGAGAAAATTGTTGCTTCATCAGCTTAACCTTGATTTATGGAGAGGCGGTGAATGACATCTTTCCTGCTATGATTTTTCTTCTGGCTAATGCCAACCCAAGAGCAACAGATGCCAGAGAAATCAAAGCAGCCGTAAGAAATATGAGATTGTACGCCTCCTGAGTGGGGAATTGCTCTCCTATTACTCCCTCTATAGTGCCCTGGTACATCTGCTGGAACATCGCAGCAATTGATGGTCCTATCGACATCCCAACTAGGTTGAGAAGCAGCGCCATTCCAAGCGCGATCCCAGTCATTTGTATTGGTGCTGACATGAGCACAACATTGAAGCCTCCTGTAATTGAAAGTGACAAGCCTGCTGAAATTATAGTCAGGGAAACAGAAACCATGAATTCTGTTGAGTGGAACAGAAGCAAACTGAAGAATCCTATTGCGCTGATTATCGTTCCTAGTAATGTAAGTCGGGTATTGCCAACTTTATTCAAGATGAAACCGGACATAATAGTACCTATCAATAAAACGATCATAAATGGGAGTTGAACACTTGCAGTAACCACGGCATCTCCTCCAAACCCTAGTGGTTGAGGGCTTCTTACCATAATGGGTATTGTCTGATAGACCATAAACATGCACAGAAAGACCATCATTAGAATGATAGTTGCAGGAAGGATCATTCTATGAGTCATTAATTTGAGATCAAGTAAAGGTGAAGGCACTTTCTTTTCTATTACGATAAATACTGCCAGTGATACTGCTGCTACTGAGAAAAGCGCTGCAACCGGAAATCCTATGTTGGCGCTATTACTTTCCAGGAAGGAAATGCCAGCTAAAAACGAAATAATCGTAACAGCTAAGGCTAGTGTCCCTTTTACATCGACTGTCTGTGTATTGGTGGAAGAATAATCCTTCTCTTTTCTGACTTCCTCTAGTCCTTGCCCTCCTTCCTCCACTTTTGCCTCTGCGGTTGATGGATCTCTGACGTGAATGAATTTCCTGATCACCACACCAAGTATTACTGCTATAGGAAATATTGAGAAGAATGTGGCTTGCCATCCAAAATTTTGAATTATAGTTGCACCAACCATCAGTCCCACTACAGCTCCGCCAGAAAATGTTGAACTGAAGATAGTTTGACCTATTGCAAGTTTTTTCTCTGGAAGGATTTCTCTTATGATTCCAAAGGCTATTGGGAACATAGACATCCCAACACCCTGCGCTGCTCTTGCTGCAAGCATGAATTCGATGTTATTAGCGAATCCTCCCGCTAAAATGCCTGTGGAATATACTGCCATGACTATAAGAAGTATCTTTTTCTTACCATAGATGTCTGATAATCTGCCTGCAATTGGAGTCATCACTGCACCTGCAATCAGGTAAGAGGAAAGTATCCATGATGACGTGCTGTACGAGATATTGAAATCCTCTATAAAGTCAGGAATAGCCGGCAGCACCATAGTCTCACCATACATCGTTATCAGGCCCAAACAGCTCAGGATCGCCAGTGTAGTCCATGCTGAACGATTGAGGATATCGGTCTGCTTTCCTACTCCAGTCATTGAGTTATCTACACCGTCTATTTTTTGAGAGTATTTCAGAGATTCTAGGGATCGAGGATATGCCTATAAAAGTGCTCACTGTAGAGAAGCTGTAGAATTCCCCATATGTAGACGTTTGTTTGTATAGTCAATGGATCTAGCTACAATTATTTGGTCTTATCAAGAATTGTCGTATTACAATATGAATGATAGGATTGCTATCTATCCTTTCCCTCTAATAGTCCACCATCGGGGGCTTCTTCACACTGATATTATACCTTTTTCCCTTACGCAATGTCGATCATTAACCTGTTCACTTTACTGACACTACTATTCTTTTATTGCTTATGGGCCAGCCATACCTATCGGAGAGCCTGACGCCTATAGAGCCAGGTCGCAACTGGCATAGAAACAACAATAATTCCAACACACCATGCAAATCCCAGCCAACCTGAATCGCCTATTGGTGAGCCAACTAGCCAGCCACGTATTGCCTCAATGACTTGAGTAAGAGGTTGGTTTTCAGCAAAGATTTGAAGGGCCTCAGGCATAGTATCAGTTGGCACAAATGCACTACTGACAAATGTCAACGGAAAAATGATGATGAAGCCTGTCCACTGTGCAGCCTCCATGCTTTTGACTAGCAGACCCATGATAGCTGATAGCCAAGAGATGGCAAATGAAAAGAGAGCTGCTAGACACAATACCAATATCCACTCTACAGGGCCCGCGACTGGTTGAAAACCCAGAAGAAAGCCGACACCAAGCACAATTAAACCTGATATTGTATTGCGGAATAGATCTGCACTTACATGTCCGACTAGGAGAGCTGATCTTGCCATGGGTAGAGAGCGAAACCGGTCAACTATACCTCGTTGTAGATCAATCGCTAAGTTCAGAGTTGTATAGTTTGATCCAAAGGCCAGCATTTGCACCAAGATGCCGGGTACAAGATAGTTTATGTAACTCAAATCCCCTGTGTTTATCGCACCGCCAAGAACATAGTTAAATAGAAGGAAAAACATAATTGGGAAGAGCCCAATTGAGAAGAGCTGGTCTAGGTTTCTGGTGATATGCTTTATGCTGCGCTTAGCCAGTACCCATGAATCACTGAAGGCCCAAAAGACCTTTGAGCGCTTTTCTGTCTGAACACTAGTGACAAAAGTAGGTGTGGTCATTATTTTTGCACCTTCTGCTTTTCTATCTCTATGTTTGATTGTTGCTCTGTTCTATGCCCAGTAAGTGTGAGAAACACATCATCAAGCGTCGGACGATGGAAAGATACATTTTCAACATCAACACCAGCTTCGTCCAGTCGACTCAGAACTTGTTTGAGTTGATATACGCCACCGCCTTTGGTTGCTGCTAAGCTGAGAGTTCTCGTTTTACCGTCTAAATACAGACCCGCATCATAGGCAACTCTTTTAGCTTTCTCGAAGCTGCTTGCCTCTGCAATAGTTATCTCCAAGCGCTCCGAGCCCACCTGCTGTTTCAGTTCGTCAGATGTGCCCTCAGCAATAATTTTACCGCCATCAATAACAACAATCTTATCAGCTAAACGATCTGCTTCATCCATGTCTTGAGTAGTAAGAAGTATAGTTGTTCCAGCTGCAACTAGTTGTTCAATGATATCCCACATAATTAAGCGGCTCCTGGGATCAAGACCAGTAGTGGGCTCATCGAGGAAAATAATTGGAGGGGCTGCAATTAAACTGACTGCAAGGTCTAATCGGCGGCGCATGCCACCAGAATAGGTCTTTACAGTACGGTCGGAAGCTTCCATCAAATCGAACAGCTCAAGTAACTCTTGACTCCTCCGTTTGATATCTTGATGGCTGAGGCGATAGAGCCTGCCTATCATACGTAAGTTTTCTTCGCCTGTCAAATATTCATCCACAGCTGCGTACTGGCCCGTCAAACCGATCAAACTACGCACCTTGTTGGCTTCTCTTACTACATCAAAGCTGTGGATTGCTGCATGACCGCTATCGGGTAAAAGTAATGTACTAAGTATTCTAATAGTAGTAGTTTTTCCAGCACCGTTTGGTCCAAGTAGTGCCAGAACAGTTCCACGCTTGACACAAAGATCAATACCGTTAAGTACTGTTAGTTTGTTGAATGATTTCCTCAATCCCTTTATGACAATGGCGTTATCTGCAGATATTGACCTTTGAGCATCTAGTGTATGTTCCATCAGGAAAGAGGATAACTAAACTATTATTTTTAAAGTTTAGAACACTTTAAAGGGAGGGAGAGGATGAGAAGCCTGCCAAATAAGCGGATAATGAAAAATCGGTTTCTAAATCTCAATCCCATGTCCTACTTTCACGATAAAGCCGCAGCTCATCTCTGGTTTGAACTTGCCTTCTATGAATAGGCAATGGCCAGAATACATATAGTATTTACAATCCCTGCATTGAAATCCGGGAGCACCTTCTTCGATAACGTATCCTTCCTCGTATTTCAGCTTCTTTCCTGATTTTTTTACATACATCCAAACTATGTCTCCGGGCAGCATCCCGTCGCCTTTTGGCGAGAAAAACTTCGAGATCCCTTTTTCGTTATTGATTTGCCCTTCGACTACGTGGCATTTCCCTTCATCGCCAAGGTTGAACTTGCATTTAATGCATGACTGATCACGTGATTGTTGTTCACTTTCTACATAATTTGCTTCATCTTTCGAAATTTTTTTCTTATTTCTAAGTACTTGAAGGAAAGCTGCATCGGGGGGAGACAGATCGCGTTCATCTTGTGAACCTGTAGACTTTGCCATTGCTGATTCTTTTGCGCCCATGGCTAACGATAAACCCTAATGCTATTTTTACCGCTCTGTGCGGTGAAGCCTACTATTACTATTGCTATTGTTGTTGGAGACAAGCCATGATAATAGCAAGAATAAGTTCTTTCTACCCTCATTTTGCAGATTATAATTGAGGTTTACAACTGCAAACGCCTATTTGCGCAACTTTGTGATAAGAAGACATTTTTAAGATTTAGAAGAGATTCCTATTTCAGCTATATGTACTGTCTGTAGCAGCATGTATAAGATGGGGCAATTTTTCTCTCCTCATACTCTCTCATACCAGCACCTTTACAGTCTTATAGGCTGCCTTAGCAGACATTACTGCAAGTTTTAAGAGTGGAGAATCTGCTGCGATATTGTCGA
>JBQGBZ010000163.1:0-2722 GCA_052038215.1 Nitrososphaera sp. | reverse complement strand
AGTTCATTCGGCGAATGAACCACATCCTTAAAGAGGCGTACTTTGATAAATTGCTGCTATTAGGTATGCAAAAAAATTCAAAGATATCGACTTTGATTGGAGCATTAGCTCTGGCTGCACTGGTATCTCTTGTCTCAGTTTCAACGCCACAAGCTTTTGCCCATGAACGACAACTATACACGATAGGCGATCAGGACTACCTCATTGTTATAGGCTCACTAAACGAACCAATCTTTGTAGACGATAAAAGTGGAGTTGACCTTCGAGTGCTAAGAGCAGATCCAAATAACCCAATGAATTCAAGTGCAGAAGGAGCAGCTCCAGTAGAAGGGTTGGAAGAAACAGTTCAAGTTGAACTTGCAGCTGGCAACAACACGAGAACATTGCAGCTTGAGCCAGCATTTGGAGAACCTGGAGCTTATGAAGCACCATATTATCCAACTGTTGCAACTACAATATCTTACAGGCTATTTGGAACAATCAATAATACACCAGTAGACTTGACATTTACATGCACTCCAACAGGTGAAGCAGGTGCTGCTACTGCTGATAACTCTACAGTTCAGGTATCAGAAGGCGTTGTTAGAAAGGGTATTGAAGGAGGATTCGGCTGTCCAGCACCAGTAACAGATGCAGGATTTCCTGAACCCTTAATGTCAAACAATGAAATAGTGACTAGTCTAGAACAGTTGCAAAGTGAAATTCAGTCAATGAACCCAGCGACGGGTTCTGCCACTTAAAGCAAAAAGAATGATATGACTAAGACATGGACAATAAGAACAATTGCTGCAGGGTATCGAATAATTGCAAAAATTACACACATCCAAGAGTCACGTTAAAGAAAGAGTGTGAGAGTTAAAATGCTCTCTAACCTTCTTTTATTTTAAAAGAAACCAAGAATGCAATAATGATGATCTTCTCTTACTCCTCTATTAGACCAAGATTGTCGCAATCTGTGCTGCTCGCAGCGATAATATCAGCATCCTTGTGTATCATTGTTTTCGCTACAGTTATTACCCAACCTGCAATCCCGTCGGCATATGGCCATGCAATACCTTCTACTTATTCAATAGAACCAAATTCAATTTTACAAACAGATTCTATCCCTTCTGAACTTGTAATATCTTTTTCCGAGAGGCCCGATCCACAAATCAGTTACATACGCGTATTAAACTCTCAAAATGAGAGAATTGATAATGACGATTTTACTGTAAGTAACTCAAACCCACTACAAGCCACGGTGACGTTGGACGAAACCAAACTTGAAGAAGAAGATGGTGTTTATACTGTTTCTTGGCGAGGTTTGTCACTTGATGATGGGCACATTGCACAGGGAAGCTACGTGTTTGGAGTAGGGAATGTTACGCCTGAAAATATAGGTGGAGGTAATCAACAACAAACACAGAATCAAACAATTACATATGTTACATCTACTGCTGATGCATTGCTAAGATGGCCTCTCATCGTATCCCAAGCAGCAATTGTAGGAGGAGTTATGGCTTACTTTGTACTACAGAGGAGTAGAGAAGGTTTCTTTAGATTATCTAGGCCCCACAACCAGCTTTCATTTGAATTGAATCTGATTGCTAAAAAAAGATTCGCCATCATATTGATTGCTGGAGCACTAGCTATCGCCATAAGTGGTACTGCATTAGTATTCTTGCAAGCGATCAATCTTGAAACAGACGGCGGTAGTACTAGTAATCAATATCTATCGACTGTACAAACCCTGATTTTTGGTTCTCCAACAGGGGTGGTATGGAGTATACGCATAGCAACATCTGCAATAATTGCATCACTTGCATTGCTGTATTTTGTAGTGGCAAAGAGAGGAGAAGTCCAAAAAACATCTGCTACGAATACTACTTCTTCCTCATTTTCATCAGCTATTCTAGTAGCAATCCTGGCAGCAGGTGCATCAAGTATCTTTTCAAATAGTATGCTAAGTCATAATTCTGCTGCTACTTTTCTTCCTTCAGTTGCAGTATTTGTTGACTGGCTTCACTTCATGGCAGTATCTGCGTGGGTTGGAGGGCTCTTTTACTTCTCTGCGGTGCTTCTTTTTGCCATAAAGAGTAGTGAGAAAGAAGCAGGAGAGAGTGCTGCTTCTTATCACCTGTCAGTTATACTTCCACGGTTCTCCTTGATAGCAACTGCATCTTTGGGTGTAATCGGAGTAACTGGACTCTATATGGCATGGATTCAGCTACAAACCTTGGACTCGCTTTTCTATACTCCATATGGAAACAACCTGATAATCAAGCTCTCAGCTGCGCTGCCAATGGTTCTTCTTGGAGCATACCATCAAGTAAAGTTGCATAAGAGCATACTTTTGATGGCAAGTATTGGAGGATCGAAGAAAGGTAGTGGATCCACCACATCTCCCTCAGATACAGTTAGCAATACCGCTAGCAATGTTGTTTCAAAATTCGGCATAACAGTAAAGATAGAATCGCTTATTGGCATCGTGGTTCTATTTGCAGCATCGCTTCTTACAATAACATCACCTCCATCACAGATGACGACAGAACATCAAGAAGCAGCAACAGGAGGAGTGACGATGCCTGAAATGGAAATGCAAGATGCTACTACTAAGTCCACGGCAGTGGCCCCTGGTTACTCACAACAGGTTACGATTAGTGGTGTGGATACGACCCTTGAAATAACGCCATTTCATGCAGGCTTCAATACATTTACTATCACGCTGAGTGATGCAGCAACC
>JBQGBZ010000162.1:0-7485 GCA_052038215.1 Nitrososphaera sp. | reverse complement strand
GTTTCTCAGCCGGCTTGTAGAAAAGACAAATAACCTGCCTATAGGAAATCCGCTTGACTCCAATACCTTTGTTGGTCCACTTGCAAATGAGGAAGCCTACAAGAAATATCAAAAATACATAAAAGTAGCAGAGAAGGATGGCAAGGTGCTTGCTGGAGGCTCAATCAGGAAGGCTGAAGATCTAAAGTACGGCTACTATGTGGAGCCGACGATTATTGACGGTTTGCCAAAAAGACATCGTCTCTTTAAAGACGAGATGTTTGTTCCCATCCTATGTACTGCAGATTACGAAAAGTTTGATGACGCCATCAAACTCGCTAATGACAGCGAATATGGATTGACTGCAGGAATATTTACAAAAAAGGATGAAGAGGTCAAAAAGTTCTTGGACTGCATCGAGGCAGGGGTTGTTTATATTAACAGACATGCAAGCGCAACAACGGGCGCAATGGTTGGATGTCAACCATTTGGAGGATGGAAGGACTCAGGTACCACAGGCAAAGGAACTGGAGGACCTCATTACCTGACGGAATTCATGCGAGAACAGAGTCAGACTATCGTTGTTGACTAGCTCAATAAATATTTCATTGTCAGCATCAATTCTCTGTGATCAAACCATTCAAAGAAAAAATAATAAACCTAGCCCGATAAGTAAAAGAAAGAGATAGGGTCGATTTGGATACTGCTGTGATCACTACAGAAGCAGAGTATTCAAAAAAGGACTAGACAGGAGAATATACTACACTTCAAAAAAAGTCTTTATGAAGGATTTGGAGGATGCAGAACGCAGGGTCAATAGGGCTATTATTATTATTATTCTGTAGCTATTCGCACCAATTCAGAAAGTTCCTTACCTTTATCTTGGGAAAGTGCTGAAATTCCACCGGTCAAGCTTTTAGCTGTAATACCTTTTTCTGCAAGTACTTCAGCTACTCGGAGTGAAGTATTGCCCATCATACAGACTAGTAATGTATTCCCATCATTTTCACCGCCCAATGCATTATCTAGTTCCTCTGGAATTTTTTGGGTTGTCAATAGACGCTCCACTTCACTGGCTTTTGGAACAGAGATCTTGTTTTGATCAACGCCTAGTGAATTCGCAATTAATTCGATTCCTTCTTTGCGAGGAGTATACATGGTATGAATCCAAATAACTCTGTCATAGTTTCTAATATTTGATACAGCTTCCTCTAGAGGAATCTCTAGACGGTTCTCTTGTGTCTCTGGCACCATTTCAATGCTCTTTCTGTACTTTTGTATTCCATCCGCAATTATTACTACAAATTTTGTTCCTGCATCTCCACCAAAATTGGCCATTTGCATTACTGCGTAAAGTGCAAGGGCGCTGCTTTCTCCTATATCATACCCCTTGCTTACGAAAAATCGCAACAGACGTCTTGCCTGTTCAAAGTCCACCTCGTGTTGTCCTGAATATCGTTCCGGCTCGTAGAATTCCAAACCCGCTGCTTTCCCCTTAGTCCTTATTCCTGCAACATCTTGGTTACTAAGTGGAAAAACTACATGTACTGACTTCTTTCCATGTTTCTCCATCAAGTATCTACTCAAGCCACCGGAGGTGCCACCTGTACCAAAGGTGCATACAACCTTGAAGTCAGCCAGAGAATGACCTTGTTCAATCAACTGCTGGTCTATCTCAGGAGCTGTCACAGTTTTGTGCACGTCAATATTCAGTTCGTTGTCGTACTGTTCCGGACAGAAACAATCATAGATCCTGGCAAGATGCTTTGCCAAGTTTATTATGTCCTGCTTTGCAAGAAGTTCTTCTATTTCAGAGCGGGATTTATCAAAAATGGCAGGGTCTAACCCGATTTCGGTGAGTTGCGAGCGCATATTTGAAGCAGTTGCTTTCGCAGCCAAAAGATTTGGATTGAACTTCATGCCGGGGGCAGGGCAGATGTCCATGTCTAGATTTATGATACGGGTTTTCTCGTTTCTTAACTCCTCAAATACCCCTTCCTGAAGCTTTCTAGATACAAGAGTAACGACATCAAGACCAAGCCTAGCAATCTCCCCCAAAGCGATGCCAAAGTTACCAGAGGTCGCTTCAATTATCGTCTGTCCACGTTTAAGCTTGCCTGACGAAATCGCATCATAGATTATGCGTATAGCGGGCCTCACTTTGATCGAGCCTGCAAGCAAGTTTGAATCGAACTTACCGAAAACTTGCAGATCTCTATCGGCAAGATCCAAGCCGTACTCAACTTTTGCGCATTCCTTCAAACCCTCTGTAATATCGATCAGAGGCGTGGGGTTAACAATCTTAGCTGCATCGGATTTTTCCTCTAAATGAGGAACTTTGCTCCATATTTCTCGCTCAAAATGCTCCAACAGAGAGATATCAATGTCAGTTCCCTTATTCAATCCCTGCAATTTCTCCACTTATCATATAATGCACAAATAGGTTTTATAAAAGATGTGATGGCTTTTAATCATTATAAGCACGAACCCAGTTATATTTGATGTTGACCTGTTTATTTATGCAAGTAAATGCTAATCCTCAATTCAAAATTACTATCCTAATTTCATTCTGATCAAGTCATATGCCTTTACTGCATCCCTATCGCTCAATATCAACACCATTTCATTTGTAGTAAAGAAAGCGCTATGGAGTGGAATTTGATGATTGTACAATATATTTGAAACAAGCGACAATATATGATATCGGCTTGGATCATCAAGGGTCAATGATACAGTTATTTTGGAAAGACCTTCTCTTATCTTGCCGTCAAATTTTTGTATTGTACCAGCTACTATTCTCCTGATTTCATCTGCATCCTCTGTAAGCAGAGAAAAGTGATTATCAGTTTGAAACAGATTATATTTGTTGTCCTGCTCAAAGAATTCATCTAAAATGCGGGCCAAGCCATCATTGTCATCGTCATTATTCTCTTTCTGAAAATCAATGTCTATGATGCTGTCTGTTAATGACATCCTTGCTTTTGCTCCAACCAAATGCGTATTGCCATTCTGGTGTTGTTGTTGCTGCTGGTTCTTCTTTTCTAGTGCATCAGCAAATCTTTTGATAGCAACTACAATGGTGTTCAAGTTTACTTTGGAACCAATTAACCTTTCAATCTCAGGTTTGATCCTTTCAGCTAGCGCGGTATAATTTGCGATACCTAGCACCAATGCTTGCATATAAACATGGTCATTTACGAGAACTTTTCGAATAGCTTCTGGAACCGATATTGCCTCGGAGTACATACCCTTCCCTGATTATTTGTATTACATCTATGTAATAAAAAGATTACTACACGACGAAAAAATTATATAATGTAATACATATTACATGTGTTAGGTGAACTAAATGTCAAGAGAATGGGATATTGGTTTCGGAAAGAGAATGTTTGAGAGCATCGATAGACAGTTTGCAGACGCGGAGGAGATGTTGAACAGAATGTTCCGAACTATTAGAGAAAGCAGCCCCTCTGACAGGGATATCCAAGGCCCCTACTACTACGGATACCAGATAACTGTAGGCCCAGACGGTAAGCCCCACGTAAGGGAATTTGGCAATGTTAAACCATCGTCAAGAGGACTCGTGGAACAAAGTGGTGTTAGAGAACCACTAGTTGACACCGTCGTAGATGAGAAAGAGAATGCGCTGACAATCACTGCAGAGATGCCAGGAGTCACAAAACAGGACATCAAGGTCAATGTTGGAGAAGAGTATGTCTCTATACATGCAGAAAAAGGAGAGAAGAAATATCATACAGACATTCCAGTCAATTTCGACCTAGATGACACATCAGCAAAAGCCACTTATGCAAACGGGATTTTGGAGCTGAAGATCAAGCTAAAAGCTCCTCCAAAGCCAAAGGCACGAGAGGTCAGAGTGGAGTAAAATAATCCAGACCCACTCTATTTTTTATTGAGAGGTGAAAAACAAAATGGAAAATTTCAATAATGATAATGATAATAAAAATAATGATAAAAAAGTCTCGTTAAAAGTAGCCGAGACTAGCCCAAGATTTGTGGGAAGGGGGATGGCGCTGGTAGATCCAAAAGTAATGGAGGAGATGGATCTATCAACAGGAGATGTAATAGAAGTAGCAGGTAAAAAGAAAAGCTATGTGCTTTTATGGTCAAGTCAGCGAGACGACTATGGCAAAAAACTGATTAGAATTGATGGATACACTCGGAATAATATTGGCGTAGGAATCGATGATACGGTGAGCGTGAGCAAAGTCAATGTGAAAAAAGCTGAGCAGGTAATTTTGACACCCACTGAGGAGCTAAACATAGTCGGACTTGAAGATTATCTTCCCGACCTGCTCGAAGGACGAGTCATAACCCGGGGAGATATAATCCCCCTAAACATTATGGGTAGAAGAATAGGCTATGCCGTTACCAGCACTTCGCCTGTTGACACGGCATCACTGATAGACAACAATACCGAATTCATTATCGGCTCCGTTCCTAAGGCAGCTGCGAAGGGTGTTTCGAGGGTGTCTTACGAGGATATTGGCGGATTGAAGAATGAAGTTCAGAAGGTCAGAGAAATGATTGAACTGCCATTGCGGCATCCGGAGATATTCGACAGGATCGGAATTGAGGCTCCAAAAGGAGTGCTGCTTCATGGTCCACCAGGAACAGGAAAAACGCTCCTTGCAAAGGCTGTAGCTAACGAAACGAACGCTAATTTTTACTCTATCAGTGGGCCAGAGATTATGAGCAAATTCTATGGGGAAAGTGAAGAACGTCTAAGAGAAGTCTTCAAAGAAGCTGAGGAAAATGCGCCTTCAATTATCTTCATCGATGAGATTGACTCCATTGCTCCGAAAAGAGAAGAAGTTTCAGGAGACGTGGAAAAGCGCGTCGTTTCACAGCTTCTTACATTGATGGATGGTATCAAGTCAAGGGGCAAACTCGTAGTCATTGGTGCTACAAATAGACCAAACGCAATCGACCCTGCACTTAGGCGGCCTGGCAGGTTTGATAGGGAAATAGATATAGGAATACCAGACGAACAGGGTCGGCTAGATATTCTGCTGATTCATAGCAGAGGCATGCCTCTAACCGAAGATGTCAGCCTTGAGTCAATCGCAAAGGTCACACATGGATTTGTAGGTGCGGACCTTGAAGCTTTGAGCAAAGAAGCAGCTATGCGATCATTGAGGAGGATACTGCCTGAAATTAACCTAGAGCAACCCAAGATTCCAGCTGATATATTGAATAAAATCAAAATTACAAAGCAAGACTTTGATGAAGCGCTAAGGGATGTACAACCTTCTGCTATGCGGGAAGTACTAGTACAGAGACCAAATGTAGGATGGGAAGATATCGGCGGACTCGAGCAGATGAAGGAAGAATTGGCCGAAGCGATAGAATGGCCTCTCAAACATGCAGATCTATTTGTGGAAGCAAATGTGGAACCACCTAAAGGAATTCTTCTATATGGTCCACCAGGAACTGGCAAGACCATGATAGCGAAGGCAGTAGCAGCCACATCTGAAGCTAACTTCATCAGTATCAAAGGGCCTGAGCTGATAAGCAAATGGGTTGGTGAATCAGAGAAAGGTGTTAGAGAAGTCTTTAGAAAGGCAAGACAAGCAGCTCCTTGTGTTATATTCTTTGACGAGCTCGATGCTATAGCACCAAGGAGGAGTGGTTCTGAAGGAGATGCACACGTTACAGAGCGCGTTATTAGTCAAATGCTTACAGAGATAGACGGATTGGAAGACCTAAAGGGTGTTGTAGTCATTGGCGCAACAAATAGGCCAGACATTATCGACGAAGCACTCTTGCGTCCTGGAAGGTTTGACAGGATACTTGAAGTGCCTGCTCCTGACAAGGAGGCAAAGAAGCAAATATTTTCCATCCACACGAAGAAAAAGCCTCTCGATTCGGATGTAAACCTTGACAAGCTGGTAGAAACTACAGAGGGCATGACAGGTGCAGACATTGCAGCGCTAGTAAATGCAGCTGCGATGAGTGCAATAAAAGAACACGTCAGACAAAAAAGTGGCAGCAAACTAAGGATCTCAATGAAGCACTTCGAAACTGCATTGAATAAGGTTAAGAAGAAGTCGGTTAACAGAATAGCGAATTCTCTAAACCTTCCGGGTGATGACGCTATTACGGCTTCTTCTTCCTCTTCTTCTAATGCTTCACTTCAACACATCAGGTGACGCTACGAAGATAAGGAGAAAAAATTCGAGTGTACAATGCAGTCCAAACTAGAATAAATTTTATCAATTTTCAGGGTAAGGTTATTTCATCTAGTGTTGAATGAGCGACCTTGCCAGTAGCAACAAATTGCGCTTTCGTTCCATTATTCTTCTTACGGAATAGGGAAGCCATTGGCTACCGTAAGGGATGTATTCAGCCACGGTAAAGCCTTTTGTTACAAGCTCGAGTTTTAATTCGTCTCGTATACCCTTCAACATTTGGAATTCAAACTTGGTATCCTTGTCCTCGCCCATCCGGGTCGCTTCCGCAATCAGGGTTGAGTTGTGAGTCGCAATTGCGAAATAATTATTGTCGCTTTCAAAGAGCATGTTCATTAACTTCAAATAATTAGCATTTACTTCTTCATTGGTAACAAAAATATGCTCTTCTGATTCCCTGTACGCGCCCTTGACAAGTCTTACCTTACCACCGCATTCAATAATGTGTAAAAGGTCGCTGGCGCTTCGGCGCAGATATGATTGTATTGCTATACCTATCATATTGTAGTGCTTGTATAATTCTAGATAGATTGCAACGGTGTCTTCTGTATACTTGACTGACTCCATATCTAGCCATATGAACTGGCCAAGGTCTCTAGCTCTTGCGGCAAGCCTGCGGAAATTCTGCAAACATATGTCATAGTCAATTGTAAGTCCAAGCTGTGTAGGCTTTACAGACACACACCCATCCACCTTTTTTTTATCCATCAAGTCCATCAACAACAGATATTCGGTAACTGTCATGTCAACCACTTTGGAGTCCGTGATGTCCTCGCCAAGAAAGTTTAGAATTGCAGACATTTTATGACGGTTTGTGTAAAGCGCAGTCTTCACGGCCTCGTTAGCACTATAGCCTGCAACCCATCTTCTTGCCACTCTGTATAACAATCGCTCTATTAAATTGTCATTATAGTTGTGAGAATAGAGAGCAGGTTTAACTAGCATAATAGATAATTGTCGTCTCTATGATATAACCTTAGACATTAGACGAACGTCTTCCACAAAAAATATCCAAGATTTTCAGAGGTAGTGTTGCTACAAGTAGTACAGTAGGTATATGAAAGATCTCTTTTCAATATGGCACCATTGAGAATTACAACTCATGTCCTGCACTTTATATCTTCATTTTTGCGAAGACATAATCTTTTATTGAGTTTATCTTAAGGATGCTGCAATGATGATGACGATAGTGGATATTCTAAAGGAGGCATGCCAACAGGTTTATGAGAAGACGAAGGGCCTTGCAGGAACTACTGTAGGTAGCATGCAGATGGGTAGAGGCGCAGGAGGCGAT
>JBQGBZ010000161.1:0-10710 GCA_052038215.1 Nitrososphaera sp. | reverse complement strand
TATTGCTGATTTTTTGGTTTTACATCCGTTGGTTTCAATAAGCAAGAATTCTTCTCTTCAAAGAGCAGTCAAACTTATGGCTCAGAAGAGAGTTAGACACATATTTGTAAAAGACCAAGATAATCACAAAATTGTTGGAATAATAACTGCGACAGATTTGGCACGATACCTCAAGCAGCTATTATCGTCTCGCGAGGCAGAACTGACGTTGTTGGAAGTCTTGTACCCTTCGGAGGAAGAAGGGGAAAAACAATTTTGGCAGTAATTTGGTCTGTGATGTTATTATATTATACAATCTGAACCTCTTTAGATATCCTTCACGTTGCAAAGGCATACCTACGTAACAGGCGCAAAAGCGTAATCGTACAGTTGCTCTGATAATATAAAGAGAAAGCTTTTACTGCATTGCAGTGCATTCAACCAAGATATATTACAGCAAGGTTCTGTGTCATCATTGTCTACAGACACAACCACAGCAAGGATACATGAGGCATTAAGTCCTCTCCAAAGCAGGTCGGTAGAAGAGCTAATTGAGCCTCCAGCAACAGTAGATCCTGACAGTTCTGCTTCAAAGATAATAGGGTTGATGACAGAAAAGAAGACCTACGACGTTTTCATTCCTCTAGCAAACAAGATTGCCTCCATAAATATACGCGATTTGCTTTCAATACTCAATATAACAGCTGCAAGACCTTCCGTGCTTGGAAAGATAGTTCCGTCTCTATCATTGAAAAGTAATATCGGATACGCTGCAAGGATAATGAGTCTTTATCGTCTAAGAGCACTTCCTGTTGTAAAAGAGAATAGCGAACTCGTTGGGCAGATCACAGCCAAGGGAATGATCAAAGCCATACATGACGTGGGCACAGATGAGAGAGTCTCAACGAAGGTTAGGGCATATAGCATCATGACTGGCCGGCCTATCCTGCTAAGAGAAAAGGACAAACTATCAACAGCTAGGAGTATAATGATAAGACGCAGAATAGACCATATTCCACTCATAAATGAGAAGGGGAAGCTCTCAGGCATAGTGACTTCTAATCACATAATAGAGGCAATGCTTCCATCAGAAAAGATCGGCAGAAAGATTCTTGGTGTTGAAAAGTTAAACAGATTAGATATGCCGGCATCAGGCGTAGCAGACAAGAATGTGGTAGTGTCAAACCTTAATGATTCTTTGCGATCGGTGGCTGGTACGATAATCGAAGTAAATTCTACATATTCAGTTGTGTGCTTTGGCGAAGAAATCCATGGAATAGTAACTTATCGCGACATAATTTCGTTGCTTGCAGAAAAGGTGGAAAAGGACCTTCCTGCCTTTATTATCGGCCTGCCGGATGATCCATTTGATGCGGAACTTGCCAAATCAAAATTTGCTGAAATAGTCAGACATTTGAAGAGAATGGCACCAGAAATTGAAGAAGCAAGATGCAAGATGAAATTGCGTGACATTGAAGGAGAAAGAAGGAGGTATGAAGTCGACGTGAGCATTATAACGCCATACAGGAGGCATGTATATACCAATACTGGTTGGGATTTAGCTAAGATGTTAGATCAGATGAGCGACAGCCTAAAGAAGAGATTTGCTCATAGACCAACAAGAAGGCGAACAGAATCCATCAGGCAGAGAGAGACATTCCCTGAATAATTGGTGTCCTTATAATGCGAGTTGCTATGACAGGAGAGATGTAATGCTTGGAAGACTGGTCAACAGCGTTCTTGACAACAAAGGCTATGCCTATGTCTGGGAGAGGGCACCATCGAGACAATTAGAAATACAGATCTTTCATTGATCAACCTTGAATGTGCGATATCTTCAAGTGGGACGGAGTGGACAAAGACTTTCAAAATGTTTCAGTTTCGTGCAAATCCTGGAGCTAACAAAGTCCTAAAGACAGCCTCGATAGATTATGTTTTCTTGGCAAACAACCATACTATAGACTACGGAGAAGAAACACTGCAGCAAATGCTAGAATTACTTGACAATAGTTGGATATAACACTCTGGTGCAGGAAAGAATCTCAAAGAGGCAGTAGATTATGCAATCTTGAACGTAGGTAGCAAGAAAGTTGCTGTGTTATAAGCGATAATCAACCAGAGGGCGAGGCATCACCTACCTCCCCTGGCATAAACTATATTATTCCCCTTTCATTGGATGGTTATTATTCAGATAGATTTGAATCTTGTATCCACCATGCCAAAAGATGCAGATAATATCTCTGATACAATAACAATTGACATGGCAAGAAAACCTTGATCAATATTGAGAAAAATTGTTACAACTTATTCTAATAATCTCTTGCACAATGGAAAGGTTGAGACATAGATATGCTTGCGAAGGCTATTATTTTCTGCGGATACATGATTCGCTTAATTCAACGTCAGGTGCTTCTTTAAAAAACTCCACCAGGCGTGTGTAATATAGTAGAAATTCCCTCCCCTTACCAGTAGTTCTATAAACTACTCCGTTAGGAGACACATCCTGCTCGATCAGTTTCTTTCCAATTAACTCTCCAAGGTAGAGGTGTACTTGCTTATAACTGAGATTGGCTTTATACACTATATGGTTCTTATTTATCCCCGAAGTGGCAAGGTCCAACACGTCTCCCATTATCTGAATTTTTCCTCTATAGTTTTTGCGTTCATACATGGTTGTGCGATTGGCAGGATCTAACTATATAAAAGGTATATGACTGCCTTGCATTGCACTGCATACATTATTTTTATTAGCCGTATCTTCACAGGGCGATCATGTCAGATACAGGAGCAAGAAAAAAGCTAAATCTAGCTATTAATGGTTTTGGCAGAATTGGCAGGAGCTTTCTCAGGGCTGCACTGGAAGATAGAGAATTTATGCAGTTGTTTAACATTGTAGCTATCAATGACACATCAGATGCCAAGACATTAGCACACCTATTCAAGTATGACTCGACATTTGGAAAATTTGCAGGAAAGGTGATAGCAAATGATCATTCATTTCAAGTTGATGGGATTGACATCAGAGTCCTTCAAGAAAAAGATCCCTCAATGCTCCCATGGAAAGAAATGCATGCTGATCTGGTTTTAGAATCCACTGGCAAGTTCAAGGAGGCAAAGGAAGCTCAGAAACATATTCAAGCAGGAGCAAGAAAAGTAATCATCTCTGCTCCCGCAAAGGGACCTGACGCGACGCTGCTCATAGGAATAAACGAAAAAGCATACAGACCTGAAATAGACAAAATTGTGTCTATGGCATCATGTACAACAAACTGCATTGCGCCAGTCTTGAAGGTCCTAAATGAAAAGTTTGGGATAGAGAGTGGGTACATGACAACTGTCCATGCTTACACTAATGACCAGAGGCTGCAGGACTCACCACACAAGGACCTGCGCCGGGCAAGAGCAGCTTCAATGTCTATTATACCAACCACTACAGGAGCTGCCAAGTCAATAGGGAATATCATACCTGCTCTTGAAGGAAAAATAGATGGAATGGCATTAAGAGTGCCAGTTAGTAACGGCTCTATTGCAGATATGGTCATGACATTAAAAAAGGATGTTACTGTAGATGAAGTCAATACCATGCTAAAAGAGGCTTCTCAAAATGAACTGAAAGGTGTGATGGCATATACAAGTGAGCCCCTAGTGTCTTCAGATATAATTGGCGAACCTTACTCATCCATTGTGGATGGACTAAGTACAATGGTCATTGGAGGTAGAAGTAAAAATGTCAAAGTCCTTTCTTGGTATGATAATGAATGGAGCTTTGCCTGCAGACTTATCGATCTGATCAAGTTCATTGGTAGAAAGATGGTATAATGGTGTAGAACAAGTTGCGGCCAAGGGTTGTTTTCAGCGACATAGATGGTACTCTGATAGACATCTTTACGCGCGAATATGGCAGATCCAAGGAGCTAGTGAAAAAACTGAAGGAATCTTCGGTTCCTGTCATATTATGCTCCTCAAAGACATGGGCCGAGCAGGAGGTCATACGTCAGTATTTGGACCTAGAAAGTGAACCATTCATAGTAGAAAATGGGGGGGCTGTGGTAATTCCTGATGGTTATTTTAATTGGAATACGGCTAATGGTAGTAGCATTGGTGCCAACCTTCTTCAGCAACATGAGGGTCTCCGAAGCGTTGATAGTTATAAGATCATAGAGCTCGGCAGATCTTCTGCAGAAATTAGAAAGGTGTTGCAGGAGATCCGCCACAGGACAGGCACTGCTTTCAAAGGAGTCAGTGATGTCTCTATCGAGGAGCTTGCAAAAATAGCTGGGATGAGCAATGAAGAGGCTAAAAGAATGGCAAAGAGGCAATACGGTGAGACTATCTTGAAAATAGACGAAAAGGAGAAAGCACGTTTTGAACAGCTGCTGAGCGAAGCAGGACTTCAAGTCATACATGGCGGACGCTATTTTGATGTAACTGCTGGCAATGACAAGGGCAAGGCCGTGAGGATATTGATCGACCTATACCGAAAGAAATTTGGCCATGATACAATATTCATAGGAATTGGCGATAGCCCAAACGATGTACCAATGCTCAAATCAACAGACATCGGCATTCTTGTACAGAAACATGATGGCTCTTGGTCGGAGGTAGATAGCAACATATCTCATGTAGTGAAAGTAGAGGGAATAGGACCTGCAGGATGGGAAAATGCATTTACCCGTATAATGGAAGAAGGCTAAGAAGCCAATGGCGCCTGATACAATATTCCTTGTCCCACATACTCACTATGATGCAATATGGGCATTTAACAAGGAGGACTACTTCTACATCAATACTGAGCTGATACTGAAAAATGCTGTCGATCTGGCCAAAGAGACAGCAGATTACAAATTTGCGATCGAGCAGACATTTCTTTTGGAGTATGTAGAGAATAATTTTCCCCATCTCTTTTCTGAAATAAAAAATCTAATCAAAAAAGACAAAATAGAGATTGCTGGTGGTCAATATCTCCTGCCAGATACCATGATCCCACATGGAGAAGTTCTAATAAAAGAGATAGCTGAAGGAAAAAAATATGTGAAGGACAAATTTGCCAAGGATCTGGTAGTCGGATGGGGAGCTGACGAGTTTGGTTTTAATGCACAATGGCCACAGATCCTGAAAGAATGTGGCTATCGGTTTTTTGCTTTCCGACGTGGTGCAGACTCAAGTAAGCCCTCCGAGTTTATCTGGAAGGGACTTGATGGCTCGCAGGTACTCTGTCATTGGATGCCTCTTGGTTATAGAGCAGGGCTTGACCTTGCAAAGCTGTACGAGTCATACAGTATTTTAAAGCAGCATGCTGCCACCGAAAACATCCTAATGCCTTCAGGAAGTGGCGTAACACTACCACAACCTGAGACTTCAAAAGCAGTACGGGAATGGAACGAGAAAAATACTGGCGCTACCAAGATGGTCATATCTACTCCATCAGAATTTTTCAGCACACTTGAAAAGACACGCACCAAATTCAAGGTTAGAAGCGGGGAAATGTATTCAGGTAGGCTGTCAGAAGTATTTCCTAACTCCACTTCATCTAGGATGTGGGTAAAACAGGGGGCCAAGATATACGAAAATGCTTTGTTGACTCTTGAGCGCTGGAATGCCATCGGGAGGTTGATTGGATGCCCCGATTTCTCAGAGCAACTTGCAAAATACTGGCGTAACATGTTGTTCATAGCTATGCACGATGCAGTGCCTGGTACTGGTATAGATGAGATATATACCGAGATAAGGGAAATATTTTCTAGTGCAGATAATACAATACTGAAATCTATTCGTGACTGCATGACAGCCTTGGCAGACAGGGCAAAGGCAAAAGAATCTGAAGCGATCATGGTATTTAATTCGCTACCGTGGGAGGTCCGAGATTGGGTAGAGTGCAGCCTAGTGTTTGAAGAAGGTGAGATGATGGGTATAAGAAGCCTGCGCTCCGGAGCTGAGACTTTTGAGGTGGATATCTTGGAATACTCTTTGTATGCAAACAATAGTATCAAGAATGTCACCATCGGCTTTGTAGCAAAAGTGCCAGCTCTGGGTTTCAGAACCTTTGAGCTCATAAGTGGAAACAATATAGAAATGACAACCACCTCAACCCGTGACACTTCATTTTCTACAGGCAATTTCAATGTAAATGTCGATCCAGAGACAGGGATTATTCAAGTACAGCAAGGCGGAGAGAATCTTTTTGCAGGCAATGAGCTTCGACTTGAAGAGGAACTTGGAGATCTTTATTACCATAAAGATACACTGGGCCTGATGAAGTCAGAAACAGGCAAGGGCATAAAGTATGGTGCATTCAAGGCAGAAAGTTATGAGGTAGAGAAAGGAAAGGCGCGCGACGTAGTCAAGTTCAAGAGTAAATACTACGCGCTCAGATGGCCATACCGGCTCACGGAAAAGCTCAAACCGATGATCTATAGGCACAAGTTTATGGATGTCGAAAAAGAGATAGTAATCCACCGCGACATGGACAGGATAGATTTCGTGACACGTATTGATGACAGGCATCCTCACTCTAGAATTAGGGTGCAGTTTGATGTTCCCATTAAATCCGGAAAATATTATTGGTGCGGCACTCAGTTTGGCGCTATTCGCAGGAAGGCAGACCTGTATTACAAAAAGGATGAAAAAGAATGGAAAGAAAAGCCATCAGGGATCTTTCCCTCATTTGAATGGGTCGACTGCTCAGACGATAATAGTAGCAAAGGCATTTCCCTACTACATCGCGGTACACCTTCTCATGAGGTGAGGGACGGCAAGCTTTACGTGACGCTTTTGAGAAGTATTGTTTTGCTTTCTGCCGATGGGATTATGGGACCATGCATTCCTACTCCTGATGCTAACGAAATTGGTGTTCATACATACAGATATTCTGTTCTCCCACACACGAAGAGCTGGAAGGAAGCTGAAACATATATGCGTGCAGCAGAGATAAATATGCCTCTTTCTGCAATCCAGCTAACTGGCCGCGACCCTGATCGTCCTCAAGAAAAAATGTTGGTTTCGCCATATTCTTTTCTCCAAATAGAGCCAAGAAACATTCTTCTAAGCACACTAAAGTCTACAGCAGTAGACAGAACAGCAACAACAACAACAACAACAACAATAATTGTTAGAATTTATGAGACAGAAGGCCGAAAAACTATTGCGCGGCTTCGCTTTGGGAGACAGGTGAAGAAGGTTTATCGCCTAGATTTCTTAGAAAACGAATTGGACAAGGGCACAGCCATAGGGCGGGAGGTCCTAGAGATTGAACTGCTACCGTTCAAGATAATAACACTAAAGATCCAGTTCTAGCAATGCCTCCCTCATATGTGGTGCCTCTGCAAGGACTACACCACTTGGATGCACAATCATGCTTGTCCCCACGCTGACCAGACCAGCCTGAGAGCCAACTGCGTCTGCTTTTGCGACATATACTTTATTCTCTATAGCCCGCACTATTGGAAATGCCTTATTCTTCCTCTCTCTATATTTTGACTCTTTAGATGTGTAATAATGGGACGAAAGATATAGCAAGACGTTTATTTTTCTAAATTTTCTGGGCAACAAAGGATCATTCTGGTCCCTGCATATTAGAGCTCCACAGCCTACACCTCTGATTCTAAAACTCCGAACAACTCCAGTACCGTGCGAGAAATATTTTTTGTCATAATCTGTAAGATTGAGCTTGAAATATTTCTTAATTCTGTTATGAGGTGTTATTATGAATGCAGTATTGAAAATTTTACGTCTTAAGGGCAGAGACGAACCTACTACGAGTGTGACGCCGGACGAGTCTGATGCTTTCTGCAGTTTTGCAACTTCACTTGACACACCGTTTACGTTTACTTGTCGGTGATTGCGTATGTACCCTGTCAGCGCGCATTCTGGAAAGCACAAAAGATCAATCTTTTTCGCTTTTGCAAGCTCGATATACTTTAAAATGTTCTTGCTGTTCACACTGAGATCTGGTGAAAGCCTCATCTGTACGACTCCTATTCGCATCCCTGACATAGCTTTGTACCATACATGTGCTGCAAGACTAGCTAAAAAATTCTCTGCGCAAACGTGAAGCACGTATTTGTAAAATACAGAAATCTATTATTCTTGGTTTTTATTTATACAGTAACTTGTCTCATACCCAGAATTGCGTCTACGTTACTAGTATCTGCCCGTCCTAATATATTTATCAAAGTTTATTGTTGCCATTATTTTTGTGAATATGCTACTACTATTATCTTTCTTTGGTTGTCAAGATAAAGATAGTGTAATATTTGTATTTCAAACCTTACACTGAATTGCGATGTCTCAATAGAGAAGTTCGGAAGTCTGCGGACTAAATGATTGGTTATATGCTAGCATGATATCATATTTAGGATGATAATATTTTCTGCAACAAATGTACCTTCAATACAAAATATGTAATTTAGAATCTGGTGCAATATTATGAAGAGGCAGCAATTATTCTTCTAACTCAGCGATCACCAAATGATATTACTTTCTTATCTCTTCTTCTCATGGGATCTCCTAATACGTCATGTGTTAGCGTTATCAATTGTCAGTACATCCTGGTTCGCATCTCCTTCAATCAATTTTGGTAGATCATAGATCTAATATTGCAACAATATTTTATTTAAAATCTATATTTTGTTGCATCAATACACCACAAGAGGGTCAGTTAGCTAAATGTCGTGGAATCGTTCTTTCAGTTTAGACATCCGGGCGTGATAACCCTTGTTGTACTCCAATTCTTCTGGGACTAGAGTAGCAGGATGGATGAAACCCTGGCTGCGCATAATCATCGCCCGTTCAGCTGCTAACATCCTTTGGTGATCCCAATCAACAGTACCAAAGCCGTCATGTGGACCCGTCAGTTTGCCATTATGCATACTGAAGACGAGGCAAGAGACTATAGGTAGCGCATAATTTATGCTGGCAGCGGAGTTTAGTTTAACGGGCATCAAGGGCATATGGTGGCTTCCTCTTGTATTTCCCGCTACATAATGTGGATCAGCAAATGCACTCCCAACCTCTTCTGTTGCAGGAAACTGTTTTTGAGTTCTAATAATTGCAATGGGGTCATCTTTTCCGACGTATGTGCCTGCAATGTTATGAAGTCTGTCAGTCGAAGAAGAAACTATCTGCTCACTACTATCCGAAGAAAGTATCGAATGTACTACATATCTTCCAGGATACATAAGCGCAGCTTCAAGCTCGGCCTTGTCCTGCCACATCTTCAGATCTGCAATCTTGCCATTCATTACGTCCATAATATTGAAAATGACTCCTTCAGCCAACTTCTCATTTATAATGAGCCCAGTATTACTGCTAGCGTCTACAAACATCTTCCAGAAAGGCAAGTTGAGCGCTCCTGGCTCGGTTTTATCGGCTGCAATAACGCAAAAAACTTCACTTGGTCTTTCTTCCGCCATTATTTCTGCAACACCTGGACCCATTCCCCTAACGTTACCGGAGAATGCATCCTTCAGAAGATCCTGACCTGCACCGTATAGTCCTTGTTCCTTCGCAACTCCTGTTCCTTCCTTAAAGGCATCCCAAGCTAGCGTGTGAATATCAACATCATCCTTGCCGCGTCTATGGCTCATTATGATGTGTATATCATCGCCAGTGTAGCCAACGTAGAAATCAAGCAAAAGTTCCCTTCCCCTGCTAGCAACGTAATTTCTGACAGAATCAAGGAGTTCATCACTTGGACGAGTATGACCGCCAATTCCTCCTACATCCGCTTTAATTGCAGAAATCGTAGTTTTCATAACATTGCAATGGAGTGGCTTATGATATTTTACTAGTTAGATTTCATTGCATGGCAGTGCAACTATTATATTGGTTTTTTCATAGTTGGGAAAACCTTTACAAATGTATATGCACCTCATGCGAAAATCCACTCTATTTGGGGTTGCTATAAATCCAGCCTAGTCATAATTAATCCTCCACCTTTGAGCAACTTCCTCAATTTATGGATGCTTCAACCTTATAGATAAGGATCGCAATAGTGATTATAACTCTTCTAGAACTCACTTCCTTTCTCCAATTTGGTGATGATCGACGCGGCTATCTTTTGTATGGTCAAATGTGTTTGAGTCAAAAAGCGCAACGCGTGAAATGCTAAGCAGTATAGCAGCAGGCGGTTGAAGTTTCCATATAATTTTGTTAATGAACGCTATCCATTATGCCTACCTGGAGTAATGAGTATCCAATTTACTCGATATCATTGTATTGTCAACCCACCATCAATGACAAGACATTGTCCCGTCATGTAGGAAGAGTCCTCGCCTGCCAAGAATAATACTGCTCTAGCGATTTCTTCCGCCCTTCCCCACCGGCCAAGAGGAATAGCCGCAATTATCTGCTTAGCTAGTTCTTTATGCATTGTTTCTGTCGCGGCTGTCGCTGTTGGTGTTTCAATTGCTCCTGGCGCTACGGCGTTTACTAAAATTCCATCTCTCGCAACTTCCAGCGCAAGAGATCTGGTAAATCCTACAATCGCCGCTTTTGTAGCAGAATAGTGCACCAGATTGTCATATCCTATGACAGCTCCAGCAATAGAAGATATATTGACTATTCTCCCATATCTTTGGCCTTTCATTATGGGTAGCGCTTTCTGAGTGCAGTTAAAAATACCCTTGATGTTAACGTTGAATACATTGTCCCAATCCTTTTCTGACATTTCTGCAAATGGCTTGAAAGGATAGATGCCTGCATTATTGACCAATATATCTATTTTGCCATAAT